>NZ_CAKMLL010000044.1 GCF_927797785.1 Candidatus Nitrotoga sp. BS
GTGACAACATAACGGAGTGCATTATTTCAGGTCTCCTATTGACAACGCCACCAAATATTTGGTTAATCCGGGTTTCCTGTGGGTAGCTGAAGCCGGAAACAGGTCAAGGCCGCCGCAATAGAAGTAGATGGTGATCTTGAAATGGTCTCAATTCCTGAACCCGCAGGCACGTTTTTGTATCGTTGCAATTTTGGAGTTTAATCTCTCCGCCACGGCGTTGGTGACGCGATGCTTGAAATAGGTCAATACATTCGGCAAATGTCGGGCGATCAGCTTCGCCGCCTCAATCATGGCTGGCAGGCGGCTGTGCGTCGCCCAGTAATACCAGCGCTGCCAGAAGCGCTTGGCCCAGCCCGTGCTGTGATAGCACCACCGTTCCCGCAACGATTCTTTCAGCACCCAAGCACGCGCCGTCTTCAAGTTGCCCCGCCTGATCGCATTGAACCGTTCTGCTGCTGCCGCAGGCATGTTTTCAGCGCTATACAGCCACAGGTACTTGCTGCGTGCCAGGGTATCGTTACATTACGACATTAGCGCCTTGTGCTCATCTTTACGCACCCGGTCAACAGCCTTGCCGACATGCTGCATGATGTGGAACCGGTCGAACACCCTCTTTTGTTCGGCATCCGGCACATTGCTCAGGCAGCTATTGATGAAAGCCGGCCACATGTCGAGGCTGATCGCCTCGATCCCGGCACAGCGCTTGGCGCAGAATCTGTGCAGCTCGCTTGACGTTGGCAGCCAGCAGCACGTTTATCGCCAGCGCCTCAAACAGGTGGGTGAAACGGCTCCCCGATTCCGCCCATGGCAAGTGTACCTGCTTTACCCCATGCCCGGGACACGATACCCTTGGCCGGGCGGCGTGCAGGTAGGTCAGAAACTGGCAGTTGTCCAAGTGCCGCTAAACCCGCTCGCCCAGGTGGTCATACACCGCAAGTGCCTGACCACAGTCCGGGCACGCAAAACGCGTCCCGCTCGGGCGCTCAACGTAAACGTCAACCTGCTGCCGCTCCATCTCCAGATCGACTCGTCCCACCGTCCAGGGCTCGTTCATACCAAGCAGGCACCGATACAGTTCTTTGCTTTCCAGTGCGCATCTCCTTTGCAAGACTTGCGCAGTAGATTACCTTTAGCCCACACAAAAGTCTGATGGACCAAATAGTAAAATAGCGCGTCAAAGTTGTTCCCAGCTCTGATGAACGATTGCGCCTATTTTGGTCGCCAGCTGCGTTGGCCTTTGTTTCGCCTAAACTCTCGTGAAATGGTCGACTTGTCCACGCCCACCTTTTGGGCAATCCGCGCTCGATTCAAACCAGCTTGGTTCAATCCGTATATCTGCTATCGTTGCCCGCTTAATAGCTACTCGTATTTCTTCATCTGTACCCCTCTTACTTGGTCGTTCAAGGGCTCGATATTAACGCAGCTGCTGCCTAAACTCTCTTTCAAAAGTTGCACTTCAGAGTTGAGTCCTCCTATCCATTTCAAAGTGTCCGCCGCTTGGATTTAGATCGGGCATTAAGCTTATTCAAGGTAAACACAAGGGGACCTTTCTATTTGGGAGAAAGAGGGCATTACTACGATGCGCTGAGAGTCTGATATCTCTATCTGTAAAAAGATCATTCGATTAAGTGATTTTTAATTGCATAACGAACTGCTTCGGCATTGTTCTTTAGTTTCATTTTTTCCAATAATCGTGCGCGGTAAACGCTGACGGTTTTCGCACTAAGCGACAGAGTCTCCGCCATTTCGCTTAGACTCTTGCCAGATGCCATCAGGCACAGCGTCTGGTATTCGCGGTTGGAGAGGGTTTGGTGAAGCAACTCCTGATATCCCTGTGACAGTCCATTGGCTAACTCTTCTGCCAGTTCATTGCTAATATATTTTTTGCCGCAGGCGACCTGGCGTATAGCCGTGACCAGCTGCGTCGGAGCGCTTTGCTTGCTGAGATAGCCAGCTGCCCCAGCCTTCAAAGAACGCAATGCATATTGACTTTCCTCATGCATACTTAATATTAGCACTGGTAATTGCGGTTTATTGAGCTTGAGTTGTTTGAGCACATCAATGCCATGTTTATCAGGCATACTGATGTCTAGCAACACCAAATCGTAAGTATTGCCCTGCACCATTTTAATAGCTTGCATGCCATTCTCAGCTTCTCCGGTTACGCGTATATCCTCGGTATCATTGAGAATTTGCTTCATGCCTTTGCGGATCAGTGCGTGATCATCTGCTACTAATATATTAATCATCGTTGATTTTGATAGTGTTCATCACAACGGCTTTTGCTGTGGCTGCGGCAAAACAAAGCCGCCAACGGCTGTTAGCTTAGATTGATGCGGGATACATGCCTTAATTGTAGTTCCTAATTCCGGCGTGCCCATGATATGCACATTGCCGCCGAAATAGGCGACGCGCTCCTTAATGCCGCGCAGGCCGAAAGAGCGCGGTTTGATGCGGTCGGATTCAGTAAAGCCGCGTCCATTGTCGCTAACAATCATTTCGATGCAGGAATTTTGATTATTTAGATCTACGTTTACTTTGCTGGCATGTGCGTGTTTCATGATATTGGTGAGCGTTTCTTGAAGGATACGGAACAACGCGATGGCGATATCCGGATCTAAAGTGATATCTTCATCCGGGTGGTTAAATACGCAAGAAATGCCAGTACGCTGCTCAAATTCATCTACTTCAATTTCCATCGCTGCGATGATTCCGAAGCAGTCCAGTGTGCTTGGCCGCAGAGAATGAGAGATGTCATTTGCGGCAGCGGTACACTTGTCAACCAAACATTCAACATCCTTAATTTTTGCAATCAGTTCAGGTGCTGCTTTGCTCAGGCGTCCACCCAGCCAAGAGATATTGAGCTTAATGGCGGTAAGAGTGCTTCCCAAGTCGTCATGTACCTCTCGCGCAATGTTAAGGCGCTCATGTTCACGTACGAGCTGGACGTGAGAGGATAGTTCACGCAATTGTTCCTGCGAATATTTTATTTCGATTTCCGCCTGCTTACTTTGGCTGATGTTGGACATAATTCCTTCCCACTGTATTTCGCCATGTAATGTTTTTCGAGGGCTGCAACGTAGATTAATCCACTTAATCTCGCCTGCTGGCAATATCACGATACGCCCTTCCCAGTTCCAGAAGGAAAGATTATCTGCTGAAGTGCGCATGGTTTGCTCATAGGAGATACGGTCATCCGGGTGCAGCATATTCATGAATAAGTGAGGATGTTTTTCTAAATCCTGTGGATTTACGTCGAGAAGCGCTTTGCTGCCATCGCTGATATACGGAAAGGAAATGTCGCCGTCATGTTTGAGTAATACTTGATAGGCCATTCCCGGCAGGTTAGTAATAAAGGCTTGCAAGCGCGCCTGATTTTCTTGAAGGGCGATTTGCGCTTGACGGTGCTCGCAGCGAATACGTGCCGCGCGCAAATTATGCGCTATTGAAGGAGCGAGCCTATTTAAGCTCCCCTTAAAGATGTAATCGTTCGCACCAGATTGCATGGTATGAATGATGGTTTCTTCATGTAAGTCATGCGACAAGAATAGAAAAGGAAGATCCACATCTTTCGATTGCATCAGTTGAAGAGCGGCAAGTCCACAGAATCCAGATGGATCATAGCTGCATAGCACTACATCCCACTTGTCCTCAACCAAGGCAGCATGCATATCAGGCGCATTATCTACTCGTCGATGTTTAACCACATAACCGCTCTGCACCAGTTTTGCGAGCGTGCGCAAAGCCTCCTCCGGCGAAGTTTCTACTAATAAGACACGAAGTTTATTGGCAACCATATTTCTATTTGTTACTTCATAAAGTTGAGACTATATTTTAATAATACAGGAGCTCGTAATTTCTCAGTTAAACTGACATATATATTCATATAGTTATAGTCGTCTCCCTGTTCTAATTACAATACAAGCCGGAGAAACAATCCACATCTCCGAATCCTTTATAAAAATGGCTTGCCCTCTTATTTGGCCTGACTTTATTGTTAGCACATATGTTTCAATGATCTGTGCTAACAAGCTCACCAGGTTATATATTTTAAAAAATATTAAAGTTTTGCTATGGTCTGTCGATAACGAGAACGTAAGCATGAGTTTGTCCCCTTGCAAATTCAAGCAAGCAATTGTAATACATATAGTGACCGTTTATTTCAATG
Source organism: Candidatus Nitrotoga sp. BS (assembly GCF_927797785.1). Taxonomy (GTDB): domain Bacteria; phylum Pseudomonadota; class Gammaproteobacteria; order Burkholderiales; family Gallionellaceae; genus Nitrotoga. The sequence continues at coordinate 4,169 of NZ_CAKMLL010000044.1, forward strand.
GTCTGTGCTGCTAGATAGGCCAAGTTAGATATATCTTAAAAAAAATTAAAGTTTCGCCATGGCCTGTCGATAATAGAATTCTAAGCTTGAATTTGCTCCCCTTCAGATTCAAGCTTACATGGAATCCTCCACTTGCAACCTGATACGGGCAAGGGGAGGTTTGCCTGTCCCTGTAGGAAATCTTCTTACAAAGAGATCGGAAGTCTTCTGATTTTTTTCTGTTCGTTCGTGTAGCAATATGCAACTGTCGAAATGACAGCTTTGTTAACTTGCAAGGGGACGAATCATGAATACAGATCAACTTCATCAAGAAATTAAAGAAGCCAATCTTTCTTATATGCTGCTCGCACGGCAAATGATCCAGGAAGACAAGGCGGCAGCCATTTTTCGTCTTGGAATTAACCAAGAGATGGCTGAACTTATTGCGGGGTTAAGCTCAGCTCAACTACTTAAAATGGCGGCATCCAATATGTTGTTATGTCGCTTTCGCTTTGATGAAAAACTTCTACTCAATATGATCACTGATTACAACAAGAACAGGTTGATGTCACAAGCGCATGCAACGATTCTGATGACCGGACAGCCTGCAGAGGCTTTAGCCGCTTGATTTAAAAAATATTACTAGCGGAGATTGTCATGCGAAACAAGAGTGTGGTCACTGAAGCTTACCAAATCCAGATTGCCGTGGATTTAATCAATCTAGGAGCTCGTTTGCAATTGCTGCAGGAAGAAACTGCTTTAAGTCGCGAACGTTTGCTTAAGCTATACAAGGAGGTCAAGGGTGTTTCGCCGTCCAAGGGTATGCTGCCCTACTCAACTGACTGGTTCATGAGCTGGTCGCCTAACATCCATTCTTCCCTGTTTATGGACATTCATCAGTATCTGCTAAAGAATACCAGCTTAACGGGCGTCGAGGCACTAATTAAAAGTTATTGTTTATATCTTGAGCAAATCAATGCTAGCGACGATGATCCGATATTGAGTGTTACACGTGCATGGTTTCTAGTACGGTTCTTTGATGCCAAGATGTTGCAGCTGACAGACTGCACCGAATGTGGTGGTAATTTCATAGCGCATGCCAATGGACTATATGTCGGATATGTGTGCGGCATTTGTCGTCCCCCCTCTCGTGCCGGGAAGACAAAAAAGAATACCACAACATCAAGTTTGTTGGCATTAAGCGTGGCGAATTAAAGTTCTATTATCGGGTGCCGTTACCACACGAAAGGCTACGTGGAATAATCATGATAATGTTTACGCTGTTCGGTTGTGTCAATGTACGAAATAATGTTTATTTATCCAGCTTCTTTCCGACGTTTTTCCAGAAACTGTTTCCAGCTTGCTACGAGAAATCTCATTGCGCGCAATTCAAGGGGGCTGAGCCATGTTGGTAATTGTCGGATATGTAATCATTATATTTTCAGTGTTCGGTGGCTATGCATTGGCGGGCGGGCACTTGCTTTCCCTGTTTCAGCCAATTGAGTTGCTAATGATAGCAGGTGCTGGCTCGGGTGCCTTTTTAGTGGGTAATAGCGGCAAAGCAATCAAGGCCACTATGAAAGCATTGCCCAGTGTATTTAAAGGCGCTAAATATACTAAAGATCACTACATGGAACTAATGGCACTGCTCTATGAGTTGCTTGGCAAAATTCGCAAGGAGGGATTAATGGCCATTGAAAACGACATAGAGAATGCAGCGGAAAGTCCTCTCTTTGCCAAGTATCCTAAAATAATGGCGGATCATCATATAATTGAATTTATGTCAGATTACCTACGAATCATGTTGAGCGGCAACCTGAATGCGATGGAAATCGAGAACCTGATGGATGTAGAAATTGAAACTCACCACCATGAGGCAATGGTACCGTCGCATGTTCTCGCCAAGTTTGGTGACGCCCTACCAGCGTTCGGTATAGTGGCAGCGGTTATGGGGGTTGTACATACCATGGGGTCTGTCGGGCTACCACCCGCCGAACTGGGTGTACTGATCGGTGCAGCACTAGTCGGCACCTTTTTGGGCATCCTGTTGGCTTATGGCTTCGTCGGTCCCTTAGCGTCTTTGCTGGAACAAAAAGCTGAGGAGTCGAGCAAAATGTTCCAGACAGTCAAGGTGACAATGCTGGCAAATCTGAATGGCTACGCCCCTGCGATGGCGGTAGAGTTTGGACGCAAAGTACTCAACTCTACCGAACGTCCCGGTTTCACTGAGCTGGAAGAGCACGTCAAACAAAAGCGCTGAATAGAAAATTCACATTGAGAGAGCTGCATCATGGCGAGTGATGATAAAAGACTCATAGTAGTCAAGCGTATCAAGAAAGTAGCTGGTGGGCATCATGGCGGCGCATGGAAAATCGCCTATGCTGACTTCGTTACTGCAATGATGGCATTTTTCCTGTTGATGTGGTTGTTGGGTTCGACTACCAAAGGTGACTTGAAAGGTATTGCAGATTATTTTAGTACGCCTCTCAAGGTTTCACTGTTGGGCGGATCTGGTAGCGGCGATAGCTCCAGCCTGATTAAGGGTGGAGGTAAAGATTTGACGCGCAGTGAAGGCCAAGTGAAGCAGGGGGAGCTTCCGACTGAAAAGAGGACAGTCAATCTGAAGGTGGCAACTGAAGAAGCCTTGCGTATTGAAAGACTCAAAGAATTGGACAAGCTCAAGATGCTGAAGTCTAGCTTGGAAAAAGCGATCGACGCTGACCCCAAGTTGCAACAATTCAAGAAACAGATTCTGCTTGACATTACCTCTGAAGGCCTGCGCATCCAAATTGTGGATGAGGAAAACCGTCCCATGTTTAAAAGCGGGAGTGCAAGACTCGAATCCTATACCATAAAAATTCTGCGCGAAATTGGCAAAATGCTGAATCAAGTACCGAATAAGGTGAGCTTATCGGGACATACAGATGCTCGGCCATATGCTTTTGGAGAAATGGGCTACAGCAATTGGGATCTGTCGGCTGATCGTGCCAATGCCTCGCGTCGTGAGTTGATTGCGGGTGGGATGGAGGAGGAGAAAATGGTACGAGTGGTGGGACTGTCTTCTGCTGTGCTGTTCGATGGGAAAAATCCATTCAATCCGATTAACCGTCGCATCAACATTATTGTGATGAACAAAGTGACAGAAGAGTCTGTGCGCACTGATGGAGGTACAGTCGAAGTGGAAACTGAAAGTGGGCCGCCTGCCCAACAGCTTATAAAGAGTAATATTGAGAGTAACAACACGCATCAATAAACGTTATGCCTTTGAATAAAACGGCACTAACTTAATAAAAAATATTTAATCATAGTTTTACTAGGTTTATTAATGCTTCGTCGCGTTATTCTGCAAGTGTCGAGTCCATGACCCATAACGCACAAGGAGCAGCCGCCATAAATTGGTGCAAGAAACGAGATCTCGCCGAACAGACACAGTAGTTGCGTGCACGATTTATTCAATCGGTGAGCACAGTATCAGGTATTTATACACACATCATAGTTGCCGGGGTGCTGTAGCTTGAGTGGTTGAAAAATGACGCTCGTGGATGGCACGATGGTAAATGCCCGACACGACGGACAACCAAGCGAGTTCTCCCAAAAATCCATCCTGATTAGTTACATGCCTCAGCTGCCCGAATGGCAGCTTCAGGGCATGGGGTTATAATCGCCGCAGCGCGAACGAGGCGCTGCGGGAAGCAAAGCTGGAAGCACAGCGTCGGAAGGCTGCTCTTGAGAAAGCAGCGCGCGTTTTGGCGGAACAAGAAGAAGCAAAACGGGAAGCGCGGCTGCGGGCCATAGGTCGTCAGCTCAATGAGTCAGCCTCTCGGTGCAAAGAGGCCTCGACTGCCGCCGCTCGCTCATACTCCACGCTACCGTATTCGTTGAGCACGGCACGTCGGGCCAGGGGCTATGGGGGCGAACCCACTCGAACGCCGAACTCGTCCAGTATGCTGAGGCGTGGGCGCGGAAAATTCAGTTCAACACACCTGTTGATACAGTCCGAGAAGTGGCGAAGCGGCCGCACGCCGATCTCATGGTGACGGTGTCTATCCGAAGTGACGGATCCGTGGAGTCAGTGACTTTTGTTATCTCACGCGGCGTGGCGGAAGTCGATGAAGCAATACGGCGCATCGTGCAAAGCCATGTGCACTACCAAGCGTTTCCGCCGAACCTAGCATTTCTATACAGCCATCCGGTTGGACTGATTGCTCTGTATTTATCGATCTTCACATAGGAAAAATAGGTTTAAAAATAGTGTCAGACTCGAATGGCACTAACTTAAAGCGTTTCAGCATAACTAAAATAATATTTTAAGTCAGTATTGACGCGCGTTAAAAATATTCTAACTTTTCTAAACAACCTTAACTTAGTGCCATTCTAGCCTGACCCATTTGTAGTTTGCAAAGGCACCAAAACGCTGCACAAAATGTTCGGGCAAAGTGCTTCTCCAAAACCTTAATAGTTAGTTTGTAGAGTTTAAATTATGTACTAAGTTAAAATAGTATTCATCCCGAACAGAAGCTATCTTTTTGCAAAACCTTTCTATCATAGTCGATTCAATGAGCAATAAAGGAAAGTTCCGATGACCCGAAAACTTACGACAAATGAAATTTATTAGATTTACTGCCAATGCTTTTATCAGCTTCCCATAATTATTCATATAGGGACATAATCCACTGATTTTTACTGTAGAAAAAAACGGCCTTTTGATCTCTTTGGCTTTTTGTCTATAAATGCAGATGACTTCTTGTTTATTGAGTTTCGCAGGACTCGATGCCTTAAATAAACGCTCAGCATTAATGCAGGAGATAAAACTTAACCCATTTAATCTAAACAATAATTCTGCTTTAGCAATAAACTTACCTATTACAAAAAAACTTGTATAGCAATCTTTAATCAAATCAAGCACTTTAATGGGCAATTCATGTTCTAATATCATGCTATCAATTTGAAGTCTCGTAATATCCTCTCCAAATACATCATTCTCCCAACTGTAACCTTTTGTATAAATTACGTAAGGCGAAACTTTCATTAAACCTAGGTAATGATCTAAATCTCTATCGCACGCTACGACAGTATTTCTGATTTCACCGCTCAATACTTTATCTATGATCACTTGTGCAGAAGTTTTTGATCCAACAGCCCTGAAGTGTACTTTTTTACTTAAATTGTGAGCTTTGAAAACGCCACTCCAGAATTTTATATCTACTGAACTCTTATTATATTTTCCTAGTTCAACTTCAGAAATGCTATATGAATTGATCCCTCCCTCAGTATAAACAGTGAGATCAGCGTTATAGAACAAATGAAGATTTGATATTCCAGAATTGGTACGCATAAAAGACATTAAAACATGCACTCCATGTCAAATATTTTATTTACAAACGTACTGACAACATCTGGGGAATGAGTGGCAAAGATAATTTGCGAGTTTGGGTTTATTGATCGCAAATTATCAACCAAACTCTCCTGCCATCGAACATGCAAAGAAAGTTCTGGCTCATCTGCTATATATACCCATGACTGCTTTTCCTGGAGCAGAGCTTCGCCCAAAACGATTAGTAATTGCTTCTCCCCAGACGACAATCTATGAATTGGAAGATTTTTCCCTGATTGGGTTGTCACTTGAAGTTCATTTTGAGCATTTATTGAAAATGTCTTTCTTTGCATCATCGAATTAATAATTTGAAGGAAGGTATCTCTTGGCTCAAAAATTTCTTTTCTTTTTTCTATCGACCTCTCCCATTCTTCGACTATGTAATCAATTCGTTCTGTCCCTATTAAAACGGAAATGTCAGCGGTATTTAGCATTCCAGGCTTATCGGATGAAAGCTTTTCTTTTGCTTTGCCTAGCGCATCAAAATGAGTGTCTAATTTACTTTTAAAGTCTTTGGTGGCGACTTTGAATTGATTAAAAATAACTTCAAGGGCTTTCTTCTCATCATCTAAATTTATTTTTTTTGCCGTTGAAAAGAACGGTTTACTCCCTTTTCGAAACAGCATAGACAGAAAGACTTCTTTTTGAAAGTTTTCAAATTGCTCTGAACCCTTTTTCCCAAGCGTAGAAAAGTACCTAACCAATCTATTTGATAACTCTTTCAATTTCCTATCTACGCTTGAGGCGTAATCATCTTCATCAAAATTCTCCATGCTGGCACAAACACTCGCTCTATTAACCGAAAGCCAGCTTACGTTAACCATTTTGTTCAGTGAAATATTGATGTTCTGACTTTTTCTTCGGAGAAGTTCCCTCTCCAACATATGTCGTGGGTATTTTCTAATCATCATTTGCTCTTCGTAATCATCCAATGAAAGAGTTACAGGCTTATCACTAGAAGACTCTTTTATTTCATAAACGATTTGCGAAAAAGGTAATTCTTTAACAGGAAGCTTTGTAATAGTAATCGATGGCTTCTTTTTACTACTCTTAGACTTAAGTTTAATAGTTATCTTGGTAAAGTCAGACCTATCTAGTTCAGAAAAATTGGCTGTTAGTGCCGCAACAATAATATTTACAGCGGTAGTCTTACCTGATCCATTTATGCCAATAATAAAATTGACATCGTCATTGAATTTAAATTCGAGAGTGCGCTCGCCCCAAAACTCATCTACTTTTACGCTTTCAATATAGTTCATTCTAATCTCGCTATATAATCAATGCAGGGATAATAAGGTAAAGCAGACAACCTAAAACGCGCCGACAAAGGCTCCTTCGAGGTGTATAAACTGGCATCTGTCTCTCAATGCATTTTTTAATGCAGAGCGAATTTATTACACTCCTAATTTTCCGGATAAAAGCACCATGATAAAACCTTCATAATCACTTGACCAAGTCAGCGAGTAGCTACGTATAAAGCATTACAGTATACGCACTGAAAAAAACTTAAGTGGACTGGATTAAACGCTCTGTTTCTTCATCGTAACGTATCTTACATCCCTCTGGCTTGAGCTGAATTCCTTGTCGCAAAGCGAATGTTAAATTTTACCTTTATTCATGAAGAATCCCGAACGGATTACCTGCCCAAACCTGCTACCGCTCAATCAACATGGCATCGCCATAACTGAAAAAACGGTATTGCCGTTCCACCGCATGGCTATAGGCGGCGAGCATTGCTTCCATGCCACCGAAAGCGCATACCAGCATCAGCAAGGTCGATTTGGGTAAATGGAAATTAGTCAGCAAAACATCCGCCACATTAAACTGGTAACCCGGCGTAATGAAAATACTGGTTTCACCCTCTCCGGCACGTAACTTGCCTATTTGCGCTGCGCTTTCCAGCGCACGTAAACTGGTAGTGCCCACTGCGATCACCCGTCCGCCCCGCGCCCGGGTCTGCAAAATGGCATCCACTGTTGCCTGTGGAATGGCATAACGTTCGCTGTGCATCACATGATCACGCACATTATCCGCACGCACTGGCTGAAAAGTACCGGCACCGACATGTAAAGTTAAATAAGCGAGTTGCGTGCCTTGGGCACGTAAGGCAGCGAGCATTGCGTCATCGAAATGTAGCCCTGCCGTGGGCGCGGCTACCGAACCGGGCTGACATGCGTATACCGTCTGATATCGTTCTTCGTCTTCGGCATTAGCTGCATGGGTGATATAGGGTGGTAACGGCAACTGTCCGTATTGTTCCAGCAATACCGATACACTTTCTGTGCTGTCGAAACGCAAGTTGAAGAATTCTCGCTCGCGTCCCAGCACTGTAACGGGGAGATGATCATCTGCCAGTAACAACCGGCTACCCGGCTTGGGTGCATGGCTGGCGCGTATCTGGGCCAGTGCATGATGTTCATCGAGAATGCGTTCGATCAATACCTCAATTTTGCCGCCGCTTTCTTTAACGCCGGGCAGGCGCGCTTTCAGCACGCGCGCGTCGTTCAATACCAGTAAATCCTGTTCGCGCACCAGGGTTGGCAGATTGGCAAACATGGAATCCACCCTGCCCCCCCCGCTTAAACACAACAAGCGACTGGCATTGCGTTGTTCGGGTGGGTGTTGCGCGATCAGGTGCTCGGGGAGTGCGAAGTTAAATTCGTCGGTGAACATCAAATGGTTTGTAACGATTAGAACGCTTCGTCATCGCGCAAGTAGCGCCACTGTCCGGTGGGCAAATCGCCCAGTTTGATTTTGCCGATACGCACGCGTTTTAGCCCGGTAACTTTAAGCCCTACCAGCTCACACATGCGGCGAATCTGGCGTTTTTTGCCTTCGCGCAGTATGAAACGCAATTGATCGTCATTGAGCCAGCTTACTTTGGCGGGCTTAAGCATGTCGCCGTCCAGTTTGAGGCCGTGGTTCAACATGGACAGGCCGTTAGCTGAAATTTTTCCCTGCACACGCACCAGATATTCCTTATCGAGTTCGGAAATTTCGCCTACAAGTTGTTTGGCGATGCGACCATCCTGAGTAAATACCAGTAAACCCTGCGAATCAATATCCAGCCGGCCCGCAGGCGCGATGCCTTTCAAATGCATCGGGTGAAAAGTCAGCGGTGCTTTATCGCTGGCAAAGCGGGTTGAAGCATTAATCAGGGACGCTGCGGGTTTGTGGTTGTCTTCTGCCTGCCCGGAGACAAGCCCAACTGGCTTGTTAAGCAATATTGTTACGCGCGTTTGCTGTTGTGTTTGGGCGGCACGATTCAGTGTAATGCGCTGGGTCGGATCAATTCTCGTGCCCAACTCGGTTACCGGCTTGCCGTCCACCAACACCCACCCGCGTTCAATATAGCTGTCTGCCTCCCGGCGGGAACACAAGCCCTGTTCAGACATCAGTTTGGAGAGACGTATTTTTTCCATAGTTTTTCTAATAAAGCCTAATGCAGTCGCAGCGATACTTACTGGTAGCTAGTGTAGTGCGCCATTCTGTTTGGAACTTAATCGACTGTTGGCACGAATG
>NZ_CAKMLL010000045.1 GCF_927797785.1 Candidatus Nitrotoga sp. BS
GTCATTCGTGCCAACAGTCGATTAAGTTCCAAACAGAATGGCGCACTACACTAGGCTATATTTCTTCAGCGTCAAAAAAGTCATTGTCGACAATCTTCACTTCGTAGCTATGTTTTGTCTGCACTCCGACATTGAACTTATGCATCAAATCTACAAGCTTGGAACCGTCCAGTAAGATTATTGAGTGGTGTGCATCTCTGGCTTTTACTTTTGCTTTTTCATCGAAAGAAGAAGTAGTTACAAAGATACCCTTGTGGGTATCGCCACTCATAGCACCGATAAAGTTGCGTATATCAGTTTCACGGACTTTGTTTTCGCTATAGCGCTTGGCTTGAATATAAATCTTCTCAAGCCCAAGTTGATCTTCGTTGATAATACCGTCTATTCCTCCATCGCCTGACTTGGCTGTTTCTATGAAGTCGCCATACCCCATTTTTTTAAGCAAAATCAAAATTATCTTTTCAAATGCATATGGATCAACCTCTTTAAGCTTTAAAAGTAATTCATCTTTTACTTCTCGTTCGATTTGCTCAAAACCAGAATCAATTAAATCTTGTGGGCTTGCGCTCGCTTCGATTGTTGTTTTTGATACAGACTTATTTTCGGGCTCATAAAACGTAATGATATTAGATTGAATGTCATTGAGAGATACTTTTCCTGGCTTAGTGGATGTTCCTTTCTCGGTGATTTGAACATAGCCTCGTTGTGGATAGTGAACCAACCCGCCTTTCTTAAGGTAGGACTTTCCCCAAGCAATACGATTTTCAATTAAACGGTCCCCATTTTTGGTCATCTGCTCCAGTAGATCTTGGGGCAATTCCGCATAAAAACGCTCTTCTACAAGTCGAATCAAATCTCGACACTTGATGATTTCGCCATCTTTAAGTACTTCCAAAATCGGAAGAAAGGTTTCATTAAACTTCGGTAATTCCATTGATTTCCCGTTCTTCCAGTTTGATTTTATCAATCTAGGGGGATGCTCAAACTCGATTAATTCACTGAGGCGTTATTTGCAGCATCATGAATGACTGGAGTCTATAAAGGGTGCATGGCGGCATGTGCTATTTAGCCAGTGCCCCCGTGCATGAACTTCATCGCCAGACCTGATCCTAGTCACTTTTCTAACGCCACCGAGCTTGTCCAAAAAACGGTTTAGATAGTTGCTCTTGAGAAAGCAAGGATGGCGCTTAAAAAGGCTGAACCGCTTTTTGTGAGCAGCCAGCCTAGTGTAAAGCAATTAATAATAACCGTAGCCCAAAATACTATTTGGAACTCTTTTTTCTTCAATTTGTGACGTAACGTTTCCTGTGCAAATAAAGCTCCAGGCCAGCAACCAACCCCCCGAGTAAATGCAATGTGCTTTCTTGAGTTCTCAAACAATTATTCTGTGCGGCTGAATTATCGAAAGCATATGCAAAGAAAGTAAGAACACTTGCTGCAAAATACATGTCAAGAATGGCGATAGAAACGTACACCTGGGGCAGCGCCGTTCCGCTGTGTAAAGGTACATGTGCAAATTTTATGCATTATTATCTTGACGGAGAGGTTATCCTAAGGTAAAACTTACAGTATGAATCGAAAATTGCGGAGGATGAGTGATGATTGATAGAGGAATGGTCATGGAAACGTTGGGTTGCGTACCAAAAATATACCCTCGAGTACTTGAGGAACGGTTCCCTCATGTCCTTAATAAAATCGTCGAACTCTGGGATTCGCCTCTTTGCCAACCCTATTTTACCGATCTGTTGCAACAAAGTGGCCGCGGTGGCGGAAGAGTGAATCGGGATGGCTTCCCAGATGACGCATGGCAGGAAATATTTCAATTGAACGAGTTTTGTTGGATATACCATTCTGGATTTGACGATAAACACTGCTAATTAGCATTCAACTATCACAAGTTTTGGCCCAACTTTGGCTGAATGATCAGAATTTCGGCTGATTGTTTTCGTACAAGGCTGAGCCTTATTCATTTAGCACAACCTTGTGCTGCATCCGACCTTACAATTAGCAGACACGAGTATGCTTGTATTTTGTCAGTTGCCGCTATAACTCTGCCTCACTATTCCTCCCGCTACATCGACACTTTGGTAACGCATCTGTTCATCAACCCTCTCTTGTGATATTGGACTTTATTTCATTCAGCTGAATCGGACAAGCACCACATTTTTTGTATTGACGGCTTGGAAGCACGGATGCATTTCTACTACCAAACGGTGGTTGGGTGAGAAAAACCAGCACAGCAAGATTTTTCATCTCGGCATCTTTACCTGCACATTCATTGTAAGAAAGCCTTGCTCTCCCCGACCAATAAGGCAGGAGACAGAATCTCCTGCTTTATCCACTCAAAAAAGGAATTTTACTATGAACAACCATCAAATATTATCTGTAGCAATCGGTAGCCTGTTAGCACTTGGGCTCGCCAGCAATGCCAGTGCTGCTGGCAAAAAGATGGATATGGAACAGTGCTATGGTGTCGCCAAGGCAGGCAAGAATGATTGCTCTAGCAACAAGAGCGCACATTCCTGCGCTGGACAAGCCACCAAAAACAATGATGCTGAGGATTTCGTAGCCTTACCTAAAGGCACTTGTGACAAGATTGCTGGTGGCGTTTTGAAAAAATCCGCGTAATGGAAAAGCCCGCAAACGATTCCTTGCCGTGCATCGCCGGTATCGGGTTGCGGGCGCCTCACTATTGTGAGGTGCTGGAAAAATTGCCCAAACTCGGCTGGATAGAAGTGCATAACGAGAATTTTTTCGGGGGTGGCTCGCCCCTGCGTACCTTGCTCAAGGTACGCGAACATTATCCCGTCAGTCTGCATGGCGTTGGAATGGGGCTGGCTTCAACCGCGCCGCTGGATCAGGCGCATCTATCTGCTTTGTATCGTCTTTGTGAGGCGGTGCAACCCGCCTCCGTGTCAGAACATTTATGCTGGAATTCTGTGCCAGACATCGCTAACAACGGCTCCATGGTCATTAATGACTTGCTTCCGTTCCCTTATACCCATGAAGCCCTTTCCCACGTGGCAAATCGAATTGAGCAGGTGCAGGAAAAACTTGGTCGCCGACTGCTGGTAGAAAACCTCTCCAGCTACTTGTCATTCACGTGCAGTGAAATGAGCGAGGGAGAATTTCTATCTGAATTATCACAGCTTACTGGCTGTGCCATCCTGTTCGATGTCAACAATTTGTATGTAAATGCACGCAACCTGGGCGTGGATGCCAAGGCTTTCATAAAATCGCTTCCCGCTGACGCGGTGGCGGAATATCACCTCGCTGGTCACAGCATAAGGGACGGCTGCCTCGTAGACACCCATAGCACTCAAGTATGCGCCGAGGTGTGGGCGTTGTATGAATTTGCCTTGCAACAAATCGGGCCGCGTCCCACGCTGATCGAATGGGACAGTGATATACCCGCGTTGGCAATGCTGCAGAGTGAGGCGGGAAAAGCGCAGCAACGGCTGGAGGAATATCATGCCTGTGCTAAATAACGACCTGTCCGATTTTGCCTGCACCATCTTACATGGCAAGGAGCCATCGTCGCGAATCGATGTGAGTTATTCGAATTATTCTGTCACCACCGCCATCGAAATTTACCGCAACAATTACCGCGGGAATCTGCATGACACACTTGCAGGCGCATATCCAGTCATGGAGCAACTCGTGGGTAAGGAATTTTTCCGGCTGTTGACTCGGCGATTCATCGAGCAACATTTTTCGCACAGCGGAAACCTGCATCACTATGGCGCTGAGTTGGCAGCTTTTGTTGCGACCTTCGAACCTGTACAAGAATTGGCTTACCTGCCGGATGTCACGGCGCTGGAGTGGGCCTGCCACTGCGCTTATTTCGCAGACGATGCCACCACGCTGGACATCGACAAACTGGCGCAAGTACCACCCGAGCAATACCCCAATCTGATCCTGCACATCCATCCGGCATGTCATCTGGTGCGCTCCTGCTATCCGATCGCCGCCATCTGGCATGCCCATCAACCCGGTGCGTCCGGTGACTTCCATATTGATCTGGATAGCGGTTCCAGCAACGCTCTGGTCAGCCGCAAGAATGATGTTGTCTTGGTCAACGAACTGACGGAAGCCGATGCGGCATGGCTGCAAAGCATACAAGCTGGAACTCAGCTAGGAGGAGCAACTGCCACCACGCTGGAACTTTATACAGATTTCAATTTACAAGCAGCGCTGCTGAAGCTGGTCGAGCAAGATGTTCTTACAAATTTTAACCTGGGAGCGGCTTCATGAACCTGTTATCAAGCTTGACCAAATTTTATTACAAAGCATCACACCTGCCAGAATATCTGGCGCCGCTGTTTGATCTGGGGCTGAGACTATATCTTGCAAATGTTTTTTTCAAATCCGGCCTGACCAAGGTGCAAAACTGGGATAGCACGCTGTACTTGTTCAGCGATATCTACAGTGTGCCGCTACTGTCACCTGAGATGGCAGCATCACTGGCGGCCGGTGCGGAGTTGGGGCTGTCCGCGCTGCTTGTATTGGGGCTATTCGGGCGGTTTGCCGCTGCCGGGTTGTCCATCCTCAATGTAGTCGCAGTCATTTCTTATGCTGATTTAAGCGAGGCAGGTATCAATCAGCACTTATCTTGGGGCATTTTGTTCGGCGTATTGTTGATACTGAGTCGCGGCAACTGGTCGGTCGATGCATGGCTGGAAAAACGATTGCGATAATTTGCGGATATTAAGCAAATTATCAATTGATTAACATCCGCAAGCGCCAGGAAATAACCTACTAATCAGCCAGGTACTAGCTACAACCGAAGTGAATCAGCTTGACCTTCCACTCCTTTTTCTGACTCAGGTTATCAGGGTGAACCCAGTGGTAATGCTTGGAATACGTGTTGCGCTCTCTGCCGCCGTCATCAATACCAAGCAGAGTCCAAAACGTTTGGTCTAGCAGCCTTGGAATGAGTTGGTGCGTCAGAAAAATTGAAGGTTGCTGGAAATCGCTCATTGAAAGTTTGACTCTGAATCAGGGTCTCGGGGGTGCAGAACCATAACTTTTTTTTGCTGACCAACCAAGCAACATCACGTTTCTTGGGAGAGTAGCAATTTTGATAGAGAACTCCCGCTCAAACAGATCGATCGACCGATGCTGGCTTTGATATTCTTTTTCAAATCAATATCGGGGTTATTTGTGCCAGCTAAATTGCCGCAGCAATGTTTGAAACGCATCCCACTACCGCAATTACAGTTTGTATTTCGTGATTGTGTCAATGGAGAGCCTACCTGCGATGTGTACGTGTTGTGAATGGCGCGTGGCTTTTTTTATCATCCAGAACCAAGCAGTTAATAGTAGGCGAATTTATTTTTGCTTGGTGCATTTCCGGCAGTCAATCTAGAGTGCCATTTTTGCTTTTATTGCCATTTAGTTACTCACCAAATAGAAATCAAACAGGCTTGAATTATAAAGTTTGCGGGCTATTCCGATGAATTAGTCAAGAAAACGCCGTGCCGCAATCGCGTAGGTGGTTTCGGCATACCGCACATAGTCTTCATCTATCATGCCGCCATGCACCATGGTGAAATCGGTGCGCCATTCGTCCCACCACAAATGCGCCCACAGGTGCATCGAATACATGCCCGAAAAATCTTCGTCTAGCCCTTCGAACAGTGTATGAATGCCGATCCGGTCGGCGCCGTGACGGTGGAAGCAGCGTTTGGGCAGCACATGCACTGCATCCGGTATTTGCTGCCGCACGCGCGTTGCCTCTTGGCAGGAATGACGGCTCCAGGTGCCATCGAACACTTGATACATGCTCTCCAGCCAGCGCGCGAGATAGGTAGATTCTGGGCGAGCCAGCATCAGCGCATTGCACAGGGAGCGCTTCATAGGATCCCGCTCTTCGATTTCGTCCTGTTCGGCACCGATGACGAACTGCTCTCGATAGAGCTCGTCTGGCATAGGTTGCAGAAATAGCGTATCCATGTCGGCATACACACCACCGCTCTGCAATGCCTTCATGCGGATGAAATCCGATTCGTGGGCGTAGTCGAGGTTGCGCTGCCGGATAATGCGTCCTTCCGGCGTATTGGCGTAGCAGGCAGTGTTACGCACAAAGGGTTCCGGATCGACACGATGCAGCACCAGATGTGGACGGATTCGATCCCACCAGTCACCCCATGGCTCGTTGAGATAGTGAAAATTAATCTGTTTGGGCTGGTTAATTTGCCGACAAGATTCCAAGCACAAATAGTGCACCAAGTGAAATGGTTCGTCCTGCGGTCGCAACCCGAATACAAAATGAAAAATGCGCGGAATTTCAGACATTAAGACTCTCCAGCAATTGTTCAGTTACCCGCTGCATCGATAACCGTCGGCGCAGCCCCTCGGCAGCCTGCGTGGAATACGCCATTGCCGAAGGCAGGTCATGGTGCAGATCACGCATCAATTCGACCGCATGTTTCAAGTCGGGCTGCGCCCAGCGCTGCGAAGCGAGATAACTACTTTGGCACGGCCATGGCGTCACCTGCGTCAAGCGGTAGTTGATCAGCCAAGGCCAGTTGTCGCCGAGGTAGTCGAGATGCCCGCCCCAGCCGGTCATCAACACAGGACGGCCTTGCGCCAGTGCTTCGCAGCCACCCATGCCCCATCCTTCGCCGCGTGTCAGTGAAACGAATACGTCCCCGGCGCGGTGTATATCCTTGATCTGTGTACCGGACAGGTAGTTATCGATCACGCGGATCGACGGTAGGCCGATTTCGCGTCCGCGCATAGCGCTCTTGCGCCATTTTTCGAGTAGCGTCGACACCGGTTCGACATCGTATGAAGGCGGCGCACCGATGCCATGTGGAGCAGGTTTGAGTAGCAGAAGCACGTTATCTGTGTCTGTAAAAGCGCGTGCATAGGCATTCAAGAGATCGTATGTGCCTTTGCGCGGTTCCCAAGTATTAATTGAATAAAATACCGTGGTGTGTGGGTCGATGCCAAGCTCAGCGCGTATTTGGCGTCGATGGCCGTCTAACACAGGTGGTGTCACGTCGCGCAGCATGTGGGGGACTGCTTGCACTGACGCTATAACGCCATTACGTTCACACATCTCACGATTCATGCTGCTGGGCATCAGTACGCGCTCTGCAAGGTTGAGTAGAGAGGGCCAGTGTGGCGGTAAGCGGTCTGTCTCCCATGCGGTGTAGCCGACATTGCGGCGACTTGGCTCGAAATATAGTGGCCAATATTCCGGTGGCAGATGGACCAGTACCAAGTCGTAATCGCAAGGTTTGCAACAGTGCTCGATAAGTTGTGGCAGATCGGCATATGTTGGGTCATCCGCGAATGCCGGAAAGAAGTCCAGGGCATCCATGCCAAGTTCCCTACTCCAAGGTTCAAAGCCGTTGGGGCTGTTGTGCAGCGGAACCCAATAAACCGGCACCTGATTCGCCACCAGACCGCGTAGATAGTCCAATGCCGCCAGCGCATAACCTGAAGTGCCCGACCAGGAAACCAGTTTGATCCCGCGCATCAATCCTCCATACCGTTAAGTATGTGTGTCCAGGGTCCATTGGCCTTTGATGAAAAATATCGGTAGGCTGTCTCGCGGGCCTGTTCGCTGATGGATTGTGTAAGTGCCGCGTCCTGTCGCAGCCGTGCAATGTGTTCGCAGATCGCGTCCTCGTCGTCGGCGTCAATGCAATAGCCATTGCGTCCTTCCATGATCAATTCGGCGCCCGGCAGCTTGTTAGTGCAGATCAGCGGGCAGCCTGCCGCCAGCGCCCAGGCAACGAAACCAACTGCCGCCTCGTTATCTGCCAACGGTGAACGACGCAACACCAGACAATTGATATCGGCGAGGAAATCATCAAGAGATGCGTCGAATCCCAGCAATTTCAGTCCCGGTGGCAGTTTTGAGGGTGGAAAATGACGCAAGAGAGGAGTGCCGCCGTGGACGCTTACCGACAATCCACTTTCCAGCAGGCGGCGGATTAACTCTGCATCGAAGGGGTGCAAGCCATCAACCTCGCAACTCCCGCGAAGACCAATACGAAAGGTTGTGCCATGTACTTTGCGCGCAATTTTGAATGTTGAACTTGGTAGTGTCAGACGCAGCACCAGCCCGGGCAGGCCGACCTGTTGCGCCGTAATGTCATCGGGGTAGATCAAACCAATCTTGCCAGACGATGTCTGAGCGATTTCTAGCAACATGGCGGGACAGTCACGCGTAACACGCAATAATATCTGTGCGGACAGATTTGAGTCGAACAGAGGCGGTAGGATATCGGGCACCCCGTCTATCAATAGTATGTTGCCTCGTTCCTGTTGAGCCGCCAGCTCCGATTCCGGAAGTGTTTCGGCATCGTTTGAAAGAAAACACACCCTTCCTTGCCAGCCAATGAAATCAATCTCGTTCAGTGGCAACTGCGAACAACAACCTAACACAAAGATGGTTTTCGCGGATGCTAAGGCCAGGCGCACGTCACTGGTAGTTAGCAGATGATCCGAAGCGTGCAGGATTTTTCGCAATTGCTGTGCCTCAACTATGCGGCGCCGACGATAATGCAATTTACGATGAAATTCCGTAATCACCGGATCGGTTGCTGCTGCCAGTGCAACGTCCGCATGGTTCGCAGCCTCGTCGAGCTTGCCCTGATCGTAAGCCAGCAGCGCCAATACATATTGAACCATAGGCTGACCTGGTAGCAGCGCATTGGCCGAGGCGAAGCACTCGGTTGCTGCCGTCAATTCGCCTTTGCAGTAGTGCTCGGTGCCTGCCGTCTGAAGTTGGTCGCATTCTGTACGTAATGACTGATTCAAGATCATTGGTGCGGGTTTGGCCATCGAGCGTCCGCAACAGTGCTTGTAGCGCGCGCTGCTGCCGCATGGACAAATCTCATTTCGACTGGTGCGACCACTTATCACCGTCTGCAATGCTTGCCGGCTGGTGATCAAACGGCGTAGCCGGATTATTTCGGCATCGATCATCGACAATTGCTGTGACAGTGCGGGACGGCCTTCCTCAAGGCACGCGAGTGCGTCCTCCGGTGAATCTTGTGATTCCCACAGTCTCGCCAGCGAGATTAGAAATTCGAAGCAACTGCGGTTGTGCGAAACCGCTGATTCGAAAAGCCGGCGCGCACTGAAAATTCGACCTTCGGCGAGGTAGGTGCGTCCGAGATGGAATTCGAGATTTGGTTCTGCCGGATAGCGCATCAATAATTCTCGCATTGCTGGTCTAACTCCGGACCGTTCGCCATCGTGGAAACGCGCAAGCAGTTCATGGGTCAATGTGATGTAATCGCGCCATAATCCTTTGCTACAAGGCTCCCAGCGTTGGCGTACCCGCATAGAGTAATGTCCACCACGCGCCGAGTCAGCATTCAGGCCGATGCTGGTACCCGATGTTCCGGACTCAATGAAATAGTATTGTGAGGGCGCTTCGATGCGTTCTATGCGAACATGCGGCACAAGTTGGAGCCAGAAATCCCAGTCCTCAAAGATTTCCAGACTTTCGTCGAATCGGCAGCCAAGTTCAATCACTCGGCGGTGAAACAGCACCGAGATGGCCGGTATCAAGTTGAAAAACAGGAACATCAAAACATTAAACGGATTACATTGCCTTCGAGTGAGGCGGTGATAGCGGTCAATCAGCCATATGCCGGCATACACAAGATCAGGATGGTCTGGTTCAAGAATGCGGCGTACCAGTAGTGCTATGTGTTCAGGATCGAACAGGTCGTCATCATCCAGAAAACCAATATATTCGCCGGTGGCTGTACTAAGACCGAAATTAGCTGCAGCAGGGCGTTTCAATGGCCGTCCGGTAGACACCAGACGAAAACGACTGTCGGTTGCAATTGTCGCCGATAGTGGAGGATGACGTCCGCCGGTGGCATCCACCACCACCACCTCGATTCTTGAATAAGACTGATTGGCCAGCGAAGTCAATGCGTTAATCAGGCTGTCGCGCCCCATGCTGCGCACGATTATCGATACCAGCGGCTCTTTACCAGATGGTTTACGCCCTTGACGCGGTAATGCCGGATCGATGAGTCGATCCGGCATTACCGCTGGTTGTGGACGCTGGCAGACTGCCAGATTGCCAGCACTTTCCAGTGCGGTAGCATAATCCATGATGGGCAGACGGCAATTCAGAAGTTGTAGGTGAATGTCATAAAACTGTCGCCCGACAAACTCGCTGGCGGCATTATAGATACGGAGAAAGTGTTGATAGTGAAAGGTGTTGCTACCGTGGATGGTGTAGCAATACAGCTCGGGCGCATCCATTAACACAACGCGGTTGGCTTCCATGATCTGATCGGTGACCATACTGTCCTCGCCACGCCTTTGGTTCGGGTAGGCTGGTACCGCCGCACGCCGCGCCAACATACTGCCTTCCCAGGCACGATAACCGGACACTGCGATACGACGTTCTTCCGGCCACCACACGGTCCAGCGATTCAGAAAACAGGCTTGAGCCCCGCTCGTTTGCAACGCTTCGACCTGCCAAGCAAGGCGACGTACATCATATAGATCGTCATCATCCCACTGGCAAACCAGTTCGCCGCGCGCTTCAGCCAGAGCATAGTTACGCAGGGTGCCGAGGAGATTCTGGGCTTCCGATATCTGGATGTAACGGATTAATGGATCATTCAGAGCAGCCAAAAATTCGGTCAGTTCCGAAACTGGATTGTCATCAAGGATGAGCAGTTCTCGAAGTGGGTAGGTCTGGCGTCGAAAACAATCAATGGCATGGCGAGCAGGCAATAGTTTGCCCCGGCTGACCATAAGACAGGATACGAGCGGTCCGTTCGGTGGAATGGGTGACGCCACCAGCATTTCATCACGAGGACTGGCACCCGGCTCAAGCAACTTCAATGCAATACTTAAGCCAGACTTCGGCCATTGCGAGGCATAATTTGTGGTCGACAAAGCGGGCTGGGGGGCAGTCATTTAAGTCTTTGAAGAAATATCCAGTTCACTTGTTGATAATGAATTAGGATAGGAAATTAAACTGCACAATTGAAGTATCCATGACCACCGCACCCCGGTCAATGTTATTTTAATCTTTTAAACTACCACAAAAAAACCGAGTTTTGCCCAACCCAAATTCATAATAATTAGAGTTTCTTCAGCCCGTATTGCAAACCATGACTTCTCTCCAATACACATGCCACCCCCTGGTGAAAAAAAATGCTCGCTACCATGCGATGTGCTGATTGAATTTTATCTCGGGTATAGGCTGTGCCGATTTACAACTTCACCCGACTCAACCTCAGCGCGTTGCTGATCACCGACACCGAACTAAAACTCATTGCAGCTGCGGCGATCATCGGCGAGAGCAGCAAGCCGAAGAACGGGTACAGCAGCCCCGCCGCGACCGGCACACCGAGCATATTGTAGGCAAAAGCAAAGAACAGATTTTGCCGGATATTGCGCATCGTGGCCTGGCTCAGACGACGCGCGCGGACGATGCCGTTCAGGTCGCCTTTGATCAACGTCACCCCGGCGCTTTGCATCGCCACATCAGTTCCGGTTCCCATCGCGATGCCCACCTGCGCTTGCGCCAGTGCCGGTGCATCGTTGATACCATCTCCCGCCATCGCCACGATACGACCTTCGGCTTGCAGTTGTTTCACGATTTCGGCTTTTTGTTCTGGCAGCACTTCGGCCACCACGCGTTTGATTCCCAGCTTGCGCGCAACCACATCTGCGGTAGCACGGCTATCTCCGGTGAGCATGACCAGCTCCAATCCGGCAGCCTGCAATGCCCGTACCGCTTCCAGCGTGGATTCCTTGATCGGATCAGCCACGCCGATCAAACCTGCAGGCTTTTCATCCACAGCCACGAACATCACGGTCTGCCCCTCTGCTCGCAGCACATCGGCACGGTCGAGCAATTCAGCCATCTCTATACCCGAATCGACAAATAACTTCTGATTGCCGATCGTGACTTTGCGGCCAGCCACCAGACCCGTGATGCCTTTGCCACTGACAGATTGAAAATCCGTGACCTCGGCCAATGTCAGGCTGCGTTGCTCTGCTCCCTTGATGATAGCTGCCGCCAGCGGATGCTCGCTGGCGCGCTCCAGACTGGCACTCAGTTGCAGAATGTCGTTATCCATAAATCCTTGCACCGCCACTATTGAGGTCAGTTTCGGTTTACCTTCGGTCAACGTGCCGGTCTTGTCGGTCACCAGTGTATTCACTTTTTCCATGATCTCCAGCGCTTCAGCGTTCTTGATCAACACGCCCTCGGTTGCGCCGCGCCCGGTTCCCACCATGATCGAGATTGGTGTCGCCAGACCCAGTGCACAAGGACAGGCGATAATCAGCACCGATACCACTGCCACGATGGCATGAGCGAATCTAGGTTCGGGCCCCCATAACATCCATATGCCAAATGCCAGCAACGCGACAAGCATGACGACCGGCACGAAATAACCTGACACCGTATCGGCCAGCCGCTGTATCGGTGCGCGGCTGCGTTGCGCTTCGCTGACCATGTGGATAATTTGCGCGAGCAAAGTATCTGCACCGACCTTTTCTGCACGCATCAACAGCCCGCCGGTGCCATTCAGCGTGGCGCCGATCAAGCGTTCTCCTTGCTGCTTTTCCACCGGTATTGGTTCGCCGGTTACCATGGATTCATCTATCGAACTGCTGCCCTCCATGACCTGCCCATCAACCGGAATTTTTTCACCGGGACGCACACGCAACAGATCTCCGGCCTGCACCTGCTCCAGTAGAATATCCTCTTCCTTACCATCACTGCGCACAATGCGCGCGGTCTTGGGTGCCAGGCCAAGCAACAGCTTGATCGCGGTGTTGGTGCGGCTGCGCGCCTTCAATTCCAGTACTTGTCCCAACAGCACCAGCACGGTGATTGTCGCAGCGGCTTCAAAATAAATTGGCAACGTGCCATCTTCTCGGCGCAACATCGCCGGAAAAACATCCGGCAAGAAAGTACCGATTACGCTGTATAACCAGGCCACGCCGACACCTAGAGAAATCAGTGTGAACATGTTCAGATGCCGATTGACCAATGACGCCCAGCCGCGTTGAAAGAACGGCCAGCCGCCCCACAGCACGACCGGAGTCGCCAACAAGAACTCAACCAGTTGTAAATGCGTAAACGAAATCATTTGCGGCGCAAAACCCGTCCACATATCAGCAGCCATCGCCATCACGAAGACCGGCACGGCCAATACAGTGCTGATCCAGAAGCGGCGCGTCATATCGTCCAGCTCAGGATTCTCTTCCTTGGCAGCCACCGTTCTGGACTCCAACGCCATACCGCAGATTGGGCAATCGCCGGGCTCGCTGCGCACAATCTGCGTATGCATAGTGCAAACGTATTCGGTGACATCGGGTTTGCCCGACAAGTTATCCACCGGCTCCAGCGCCATGCCACACTTCGGACAAGAACCGGGTGTGTCCTGATGCACCTCAGGATCCATTGGGCAGGTATAACCTCCAGCGGATGGTGTTGTAATTATTGAAGTCGGCGCGACCGGGTTAAGGTATTTGTCAGGATCTGCTGAAAACTTTTCTACGCAATGCTGTGAACAAAAATAATAGCGCTTGCCTGCATGTTCCAAGCTGCGCCCTGACTCACTGTCAACTTTCATACCGCATACAGGATCTGTAGCTGTGTTCATGGTCTGTTCCTTTCAATGACGTCCATCTGGATTCACTTAACGGGAAGTGTCGGCGTCGTGCAACTGCACACAATTGGCTGGCCGCCATCTCCGCACAGTAATCCCGTTTGAAATAATCTGCGACTCAACGCAACAAATGCAGATAATCCGCCAATCAAATTTACATTTATAATATATTACAAAACAACATATTAGAATGACGTTACAACATGTAATACAATATGCCCATGATAACCGACAAAGAAATCCTCATACTGTATTACAGCCAGCACGGTGCAGTGCGTCAAATGGCTCAGCTGGTGGCGCGTGGCGTGGAACAGGTGGCGGGCGCGCGGGCGCGGCTGCGCACCGTACCCAAGATTTCCACAGTGTGTGAAGCGACCGCACCCGACATACCGGATGAGGGCGCCCCCTATGCCGAGCTAAGCGACCTTAAGGAATGCATAGGCGTTGCTGTTGGTAGCCCCACGCGCTTTGGCAATATGGCGGCTCCAATGAAGTATTTCTGGGATGGCACTGGTTCGCTATGGATGCAACATTCCTTGGTCGGCAAGCCCGCTGCCTTTTTCACCTCGACTGGCTCGATGCATGGCGGACAGGAAAGTACATTGCTGTCTATGATGTTACCGCTGATGCATCATGGCATGATTATCGTTGGCCTGCCTTATTCCGAGCCAGAACTTGCCACCACACAGCAGGGCGGAACACCTTATGGTGCCAGTCATTTCGCTGGGATGGCTAACGACCACCCCATCAGCGAAGACGAAAAAAGACTATGCATCGCACTCGGCAAACGGCTTGCGCAAACTGCATTGAAATTGGCCGCATAAAATTTGACGTATCAATACCTTCAGTTTTTTCCCGCCTTCCCACGTATGACAACTTAAATAATTTTCAGGAACATTCATGAATAATGCACGCGAAGCTCGCCAAATGTTACGCGCTCATCGCTACGGCGCGCTATGCACGCTATCCAAAAAATTTGACGGCCATCCCTTCGGCTCTATCACGCCCTATCTGGTTGACCATGATGGCAGCCTGATCATTCTGATCAGCACATTAGCGGAACATACCAAAAACATTCTGCATGACCCGCGTTTGAGCTTAATAACCCATAACCAGGATAGCCCAGAAATTCAGACACAAGGACGTGTCACCGTGGTGGGTACAGCACAAATCATGACGGATAAAGACACAGTTGGCACACGCTATTTACGCTACTTTCCAGAAGCGCAAAGCTACTTTGACATGCATGACTTTTCGTTTTACCGCATCATGCCGCAGTCAATACGATATATCGGCGGCTTCGGCAAAATCCATTGGGTCGAGGCGGATAGCTATTTAGTACCACCCTATCCGTTAATCCAGCAAGAAAATGGGGCGATTTCGCACATGAACGCGGATCATCACAGCGCAATGTGTCGCTACTGCCAACGCTTTCATAAAATCGAAGTGCAGCATGTGGAAATGTTAGGCATCGACTGTGATGGTTTTGATGTACGCGCCGATGAAAAAATATTGCGTTTTGATTTCCCCGAAATGGTGCTCGATGCACAACAAGCTCGCCATGCTTTAGTGGCAATGTCACGAGTAGCCAGGTAAATAGCCATACCGCAGACTCTATTCGTATTTATTTAACATAAATACAGTGGGTTAATCAGTCGAAATTTTGTGGGCTGGACTTTAAGGTAACCACTTTAAAGGCAGACGCGAAATTTATTCAATATAAACCATCAAATAATACGAAATAAAGACACATGCCTCATAGCATCAGCTTGATCACTACGATTGCCGCCAGTTTTGGACTTGCATTGGTCCTTGGTTTAACCGCTGCACGTTTTAAACTGCCAGTTCTGGTTGGCTACATGATTGCTGGCATAATTCTTGGACCCTTCACTCCCGGATTTGTTGCAGACATTGGACTTTCCAGTCAGCTTGCTGAAATCGGAGTAATTCTACTGATGTTTGGTGTTGGGCTGCACTTTTCCCTGAACGATCTCTGGGCCGTGCGCCGAATCGCCTTGCCCGGTGCCATTATCCAAATCACCGTTGCAACGGTACTAGGTATGGCCGTCTCTAATTATTGGGGCTGGAGCCTTGGCGCTGGCATCGTATTCGGCCTTGCTCTTTCCGTGGCAAGCACGGTAGTGCTCCTTAGAGCGCTCGAAAACCACGGCGTCCTTGAATCCTTAAATGGGCGCATTGCCGTCGGCTGGCTTGTGGTCGAGGATTTGGTGATGGTATTAGTACTCGTTTTTCTTCCTCCACTAGCTGGATGGTTAGGGGGCGATGCAAATGGTCTTTCCGAAAAATCAGGAGACAGTATCCTGACAACGCTTGCGCTAACGATAGGAAAAGTATCGATATTTATCGTGCTCATGCTTGTTGCTGGTCGCCGCGTCCTTCCTTGGTTGCTGTGGCAAGTCGCCAGGACCGGCTCGAGGGAGCTTTTTACATTAAGTGTCATTGCCGTTGCCGTTGGTATCGCCTTTGGTTCAGCCGAACTTTTCGGTGTTTCCTTCGCGCTCGGGGCTTTTTTTGCCGGAATGGCCATGCGGGAGTCTCAATTAAGTCATCGGGCAGCTGAAGAATCCCTCCCGCTTAGGGATGCCTTTTCCGTACTGTTCTTTGTGTCGGTTGGAATGCTCTTTGATCCTAATATTTTGTTACAACAACCTTGGCAATTAGTCACGGTAGTCTTCATCATTATTGTTGGTAAGTCATTGGCCGCTTTTTTGCTTGTCCTTGCGTTCCGTTACCCGTTAAATACAGCGATTACGGTATCGGCCAGCCTGGCGCAAATCGGGGAGTTTTCGTTTATCTTGGCAGGGTTAGGGGTTACTCTAGGACTCCTGCCAAGTGAGGGCCAGAGTCTTATTTTGGCGGGTGCGATTATCTCAATTGCGCTTAACCCTCTGCTATTTCACGTTACCAAACCACTACAAGCTTGGATTCGATCGCGCTCAACATTAGCGCACCTTCTGGAGCGTCCCGACGATCCGCTGACGGAACTCCCCATGAGTGTTGATCAAGCCCATCTGACGGGTCAAGTTGTACTTGTTGGCTATGGCCGCGTAGGCCGCCGCATCGGTGAAGCGCTAACCAAAAGCAAAGTGCCATTTGTTGTGGCCGAGCAAAATCGCGAACTAGTCGATGGCTTGCGCAAACGTGGCATGCTGGCCGTCTCTGGCAACGCTGCTGACCCGGCAGTCCTAATTCAGGCGCATATTGCTCGGGCACGTGTATTGGTGATCGCCACCTCAGATTCGTTTCATGTGTGCCGAATAATTGAGATCGCGCGTATGCTCAACCCAAACGTTGAGACAGTTGTGCGCACCCATAGTGATGAAGATGCGGCTCTCCTCCAAAAAGGACATGCGGACAAAATATTTATAGGTGAGCACGAACTTGCGCTTGGCATGACATGCTATGTGCTAGAGCGTATCGCCAAAAAAGACGAAACTTCACTATAGCCGCAGCATCCATTTTATGGATTACCTACTTTCATCAACACACCTTTTCTCTGGTGGAACAAAAGAAAAGCGAAGCGATATAACACTCAAAAATAAAAGTAAGGCACATTCATTTTTTTGATTTTGCGGATTCAAGTTTGAAGTGCAACGGCTCAGTCTAACTTGGTGTAGCGCATCTCCACTCCGAATTTGCGTGGCCTGTAGTTCTGCTGCAATGCTCACATGCCCTGCAAAATTTAGCGGCCTTATTTACGCGAACACCTCGACCAGCAGAAACTCCACTGTCAGAGGCGCACTACTGGCTCGGCATTTAAATGTCGAACTCAATTGACGATGCGATGTCTGTTTGAGCATGGAGCGACAAGACGGAAGGACACTCTCGACGTCGCGCGGATTGTGTTATCGCGTCAGAGTGGAGCCGTTATTTGGTATCGATAAAGCCAAGGGGTGATTCGTAGTTAAAACCAGAAAGGCCGCGTTTCGTCGCGTATCGTTTTTCAGGATTAGGCCATTTAAAGGTTTTAATTCTTGTTACCGTCGAGTACCATCAATACTGTCGCAACCAAACTTACCGGTAAAATTTCCCCACTATATGATGAGCAAAATCGCGTTATTTTCAAATCTATTAATTCTGCTATTTAGCAGTCACACCTTCGCCGCAGCTAAACCGATTCCTGCCCCGCCTTCGTTGGAAGCTGACAGTTTTTATCTGGTCGATTTTAAAAGCGGTCGCGTGCTTGCAGAGAAAGACCCGGACAAGATCGTTGAACCGGCCAGCATCACCAAGCTGATGACCGCCTACCTGGTCGATAAAGCCCTCGCGGCTGGTGACATTAAACACAATGACCTGGTGACCATCAGTGAAACAGCCTGGCGCATGGGAGGCTCCAAAATGTTTGTCGAAATAGGCAAACAGGTTCCCGTCGACGATTTGATGAAGGGCTTGGTCATCCAGTCCGGAAACGATGCCAGTGTCGCGTTGGCCGAGCATATCGCTGGCTCTGAAGCTGCCTTCGTAGGTTATATGAACCAACAGGCGCAGGTGCTGGGCATGACCAATACTCAATTTCAGAATGCAACTGGCTGGCCAGCCGAAGGACATTACAGCACGGCTCGTGATATCGCCATATTAACCGCCGCAATTATTCGTGAATATCCAAACACTTATAAACTTTATCGCGAAAAAGAATACACCTATAAGGATATCCGCCAATTTAATCGCAATCGCCTGCTCTGGCGCGACAACACGGTCGATGGCGTTAAAACGGGGCATACTGAAGCAGCCGGCTATTGCCTGGTGGCTTCTGCGCTGCAGGGTGATATGCGCTTGATTTCAGTCGTTCTAGGCGCGAGCTCCGATAACGCGCGTACCAACAGCAGTCAGTCATTGTTAAACTATGGTTTTCGATTTTTCGAAACCCATCGGTTGTATAAAGCCAACGCAGCATTGAAAACTGCACGCCTTTGGTATGGTGAACAAGAGCAGGTAGCCTTGGGCGTCGGCCGCGATATCCATATTACTATTCCGCGTGGGCGCTATAAGGAGCTCGTAGCATCGATGGAAATTGAAGGAAAAATTTCGGCACCCATCACCAAGGGCCAGAAACTCGGTCAGGTCAAGATCAGCCTGGATAATGAAGTCATTGTTACCGAGACTATCGTCGCCACACAGGCAGTTGCCAAGGGTGGTTTTGTTTCACGAACGCTAGACAGTATCAAGCTCATGTTCAACTAGGGGCGATGGTCGAAAAGTAACCATTGCGGCGCTCTGCAACGGAGATAACTTCATGAATCATTTTCTTAGCATTATCAGCTTCATTGCTGTTTTACTCGTTGCTTTGCCCGGTCCATTATATAAATACAACATTGTAGAACTAGGTACCGCGTTTGCTACCCTGCGTTACGGTGTTTACTTGGGGATAGCCGCTTTGGTGCTATTGCTAATCCAGGTTATTTTTCTAAGAAAAAACATCCGGTCTGCAGCTGCAGGAATATCGGCAATATTTGCCATTATTGCCGTTGGTTTGCCGCTTAGCATGATGAGCAAGGCAAAGTCAGTGCCACCCATCCATGACATCTCAACTGACTTGGTTAACCCGCCTGAATTTGTTGCTATTGCCGCCCTCCGCGCCGACGCGCCTAATAAAGTAGAATATGCTGGTGAAGAAACAGCACAACAACAACGCAAGTCCTACCCTGACCTCTCCACGCAAAGTTATGCGAAAAGTGCTGACGTGTTATTTAGCACCGTACAAAACGCAGTGCATGAACTCGGCTGGGAGTTAGTTAACGCGGATAAATCACAAGGCATTATTGAAGCAACCGACTCCACATACTGGTTTGGATTTAAAGACGATGTTGTGATTCGAGTTCGCGCTGTTGGTGAAACGAGTGTTATGGACATTCGCAGTAAATCCAGGGTGGGTAAAAGTGACCTTGGTAAAAATGCCGAACGTATTCACGCACTCATTAAACACATTAATACTGCGCTAGCGACGAACTAGAAGGTTATTTTAAAATATACAAAGAGGCGAGGTTTGTCGAAATGACACTATTATTCTAAGTTATTATTTTATAGATACAATTATACTTGAATCAATTGGCTGATTTTTTGATGAAATTCGTCACCACCATAAACTTCACAACGCAGAGTCGCCTCAGTGTTCAAGTTCTCTTGATTAGCAAAAAAATAAACTGGCTGACCCCTTATGTTCTTGTTATTGAGGACTGTCTGGCGACTTGGCCGAAAATAAAGCTCGAGCAGCCCGGCACGTAGACTGTGGTCTTGAGCATTGATTACGACAAGCCGGAACAAGGAGGAAGCCTATGAGCTCCGATGATATCAAGCGATTGGTCGCGCGCGCCGAGCATCTCATGTCGCTTTTTGAAGCGATACTGCCACCAGCGCCTCCAACGCCCGACTGGAGTGCGCTGGCCCAGCGCTGGCGCACGCATCAAAGCCGCGGCTGGCTGGCGCCGCTGCACGTTTTGCAACCCATTCACCTCTCTGATCTGAAAGATATCGACGACCAGAAAAAGCGCGTGGATGACAACACGCGCCAGTTCGTATGTGGCCAGCGCGCCAATAATGTATTGCTGACCGGCGCGCGCGGCACGGGTAAGAGTTCCATCGTCAGGGCTATGCTGACGGAATACTCGGCTAAAGGTCTGCGTGTAATCGAGGTCGACAAAGCCGATCTCGTCGATTTGCCGCACATTGTCGATCTAGTGCAAGAGCGCTCCGAACGTTTCATCATCTACTGCGATGATCTAAGCTTTGAAAACGGTGAGCCTGGTTACAAAGCGCTCAAAACAGTGCTCGATGGCAGCTTCGCTGCTGTACCGGATAATGTGCTGATTTATGCTACCAGCAATCGCCGCCACCTTATGCCGGAGTACTTCTCCGAGAACTTGCAGACCGCGCACGGCGACGAAGGTGAGCTGCATCCCGAGGAAGCTGTAGAAGAGAAAGTTTCGTTATCGGATCGTTTCGGCCTGTGGGTGTCATTTTACAGCTTTAATCAGGAAGCCTATCTGCAGATCGTGCGACACTGGCTGAGTGTCTTCGGCGTCGATCTCAAGGACTGGGACGACTTGATCCGGCGTGAAGCACTGCAGTGGTCGATGATGCGCGCGTCGCGCAGCGGGCGCGTGGCCTGGCAGTTCGCACGCGATTATTCTGGAAAAGCCCGGTAGCTCGGCAGGTTTGGACTGAATGAAATGAAGCCCAACCTCACAGGCGCTTGATAAACAGATGCGTTGTCAACGTGCCGATGCAACGTGAGACACAGAAGGCCGGGTTCTCGCGGCGACTGACAAAAGACAAGTACATTCGCGCCTGTCACCAGGCCAAGTGTGAGTGGGATGTTGGGCTTCATTTTATTCAGTCCAACCTTGTATAATCAAAATCATTCTAATTCTGGTTGAAATCACCTGTAGAGTCAGAGTTTCACTGGGGAAGCCGTCCCAACCTGAAGACAGACCTCATCGTCTGAGCTTGTCGGTAGATTGGCTCCCCACCTTATTCGCCAATACCGCAAAGTATCCCAGGCTTTGAGCCTGTATTCGCAAGGATGGAAGGTGCTTATTCAGGGTCAGGGAACCAGTGCTACCGGGCTCATGGAAGTTATTTTTTTGAAAATGAAAGTGTAAAGGATGAAATTAACTTTTTTATTTTTAGCAAGTTTTGGATTGGTTGGGGCATCAGGCCAGGTTGTAGCACAAACCTATAACTGTAAAAGCCAATCCGGACAAATTTCTTATTCAAACTCTCCTTGCACCGATAAAAATTCCACGGTGAAGATCATGAAACCATTTCCTACAGATCAAACTGTATCTGTACAAACATCGAGCAATGCTCAACCTCCACCTTATTCGCGGTATTTAGACGCAAAAGTAGATGAAGCTATTGGCACCAAAGATTATCGTTTAGCTAGGCAACTTGCATTGACATCAGATCATTGGAGAAAAATTAGAGAGGCTGAAAAAAATGATGCGGCAGTCAATATGGGAAAAACACCTGCAGATATCCTATTCGAGAAATCTAAAACAGAAGAGTGCGTGAGCGCTAGACGGAGCCATGAGCTAGCAGCTGGTTCACATAGGGATAGTAACGATGCTTTTATCGAAGCTAAAAGAATATCTATGTATTCTGCATGTGGAATGCCTGAGCCAGCCAGGCCGAATATACTTATTAATCAGACTGGTATAAATAAATATAGAATCAATCGGTAGGCAGTACAATATCTCACTCACGCCTGGCCTTGATGGCAGCCCGAGTAGGGCGCAATCGTTATTGCGCCGAATGAAATGAAATATGCAGGAATGGGTGATTTGTAGAAAATAAAGAGGCCAGGTTCAAATTAAATTGTCGGAAGGCCTCTCGTAACCCTTAGCCCCACGGGTTGATGACTTCTAATCCGGGGTAGTCGAAATCTTTTTGGTTGCGCGTGACCAGGCGTAGTTCATGATGCAGAGCGGTCTGCGTCCAGCATGCTGGGCATAGGCCGTCCCATCTTTGCAATCAGTCTGCCCCAGCGGTCTGCCACCTGAATATTTATGGGTAGTACTCTGGTTTCGAACCAGCCAGCCAAGTCGTGTTCGAGCCACAGGCGGCGCTTTTCGCGGCGCGCGTCGTCCGGCATTTGTTCAACACCTTTGCGGATTTCTTCCAAGGTCAATACGCTGATGTGCAGGGCTTCGGAAGGGATGTTTCGAACCACGCCAAGACTGCTTTGGCGAGCTTGGGGCGCACCAATTCCGAAATGATGTTGGTGTCGAGTAGATAACTCATAGCTTTATTTTGCGTGTGAGAGTTTGCTCGCGCGTAATTTCAAGATCGCTGCCCGCGAGCGGCAACATCGAGAATCAAGCCGATACCTGGTTGTCGGTGAGGCATTGGATATTCAACAGCACATCGTGAAGTTTATCCGCAGCCTGCCATAGATCGTGTCTCGATTGCATGTCCACCCACAACTGAGCGCCATTACCTAGCAATGCACCCAGACGTAGCGCCATTTCCGGGGAGATGCCGCTACGCTCTGCCAGTAGCGCATGCAGGGTTTGGCGCGAGACTCCAAGATTGCGAGCAAAGGCGCTTACAGACATTCCCAAGTCTGGCAGAACGTCTTCGCGCAAGATCGCGCCGGGGTGCGTTGGTTTACGTGTCCGCATATGCCTCTCCTAGTGATAGTTTTCCAAATTGATCCGTAGCGCATTCTCGCCTTCCCATTCGAATGTAATACACCACGGCCCATTTACATGCACGCTGTATCGCTTGGGCTTGCCCTGTAAGAGATGAAAGTCGAAGCCCGGAAGATTCAACACGTCCGGTTTTTTGGCGGTGTTGATAGCATCCAGTCGCCGCAATGCGCGTCCCGCCAAGGCTTGCTGCACCTTAGCGCTCTTACCTTTCTCGAAAAGCTCTTCCAGTCCCTTGTGCATGAACGATTCAATCATGAGACAAACTGTAAAGCATTCATTTACACAAGTAAAGCACGGCGGTGCGTGGGGATAAGTGCTCCGTGGCTGTATAGCCAAGCGCTAGCTTGGTTTCTTGATTATGGATTTTGCTAGGTTATCGTTGATTTCGTTGTGACGAGGGACGGGTTGGGATTATTTGCTCTGCTGGTTGGTGTACCTGTCATGCCGATCGCCGTGACAGATGAGAATGCATCCCATATCTTCAAGCGCCTTGACCAAGTCACGCCTTTTCATTTATGCAACCATCAGCTCTTCAACCTTGTGAATATATGGCACATGCCCCGATTCCAGATCATTCAGCAAGTCCTTCAGATTTTCGGCAAGCTCTTCCTTATGCATTCCCTGAGTTTGGTAGTCTGGGTATTCATTCAGAAAGCCGACAAAGAACTCGCCGTCCTGCCAAAATGTAAATTTAAATGTTCGCATAATCAATCTCCTTATGACGGCAATATTAAGCGCTTTTTCGTCAAAAGCAAGGATGGGTTGCAATGTTGTTTTATTGAACAAACCACCGGTATCAACGTTTGCTCATATATATCCTCATGCGCCATGAAAAATCCCCCTTTGTTTCAGCACAAAGGGGGATTCCGGAAAGCCAATATTACGGCATTTACTGATTAAAAATGCCTGTGACACCTCATGACTACTCACTCACATCACAATTATGATATTTGTGGCCTTCAATACCCTTTGAGAACCACATAAACTAAATAAATCAGCCTGCCAATACTTTTTGCGCTGCAGCGACTGCCACGCCATGCTGAACCGGTGCCTTCATTCTGCCTAACACGTCATCCAGCGCACCGAGACATACCAAAATATTGCTCTGATTGCTGGCGTAACCCATCAACCCTATGCGCCACACTTTGCCGGCCATTACACCCAGACCCGCACCAATTTCAAGTTGATAATCGTTTAGCAGAGTGGAGCGCACAGCGGCATCGTCCACGCCATCTGGAATAGTAAGTGCATTCAGCTGTGGCAGACGCTCAGATTCTGGCACCACAAACTTCAATCCCATCGCTTCCAGACCGGCGCGCAGGGCAAGATGGTTTTTCGTGTGGCGAGCCCATGAATTTTCCAGGCCTTCTTCTTGTAACATCACCAATGATTCATGCAGGCCATAAAGCGCGTTGATCGGCGCGGTGTGATGGTAAGCACGTTTTGTTGAACCGCCCCAATAGCTCATGACCAAATTCAAATCCATGAACCAGCTTTGCACTTTGCTCTTGCGGTTCTTGATTTTCTCAAGTGCGCGTGCGCTGAAGCTGACTGGTGAAAGCCCGGGCGTACAGGAGAGGCATTTTTGCGTGCCGGAATAAATAGCGTCAATTTCCCATTCGTCAACCTTGAGTGGCGAGCCGGCGAGTGAGGTGACTGCGTCCACGATGACCAAACAATCATGTTTGTGAGCAAGCGCCGTCAAGGTTTTGGCGTCGGACATAGCGCCAGTAGATGTTTCTGCGTGCACAAACGCAACGATCTTGGCGTCAGGATTAGCTTTGAGTGCTTCTTCCAGTTTTTGTGGGTCAACTGCGCGTCCCCAATCATCCTGCACCATTACTGCAATACCACCGCAACGTTCAACGTTTTCCTTCATACGTCCACCAAAAACACCGTTCTGACATACGATGACTTTGTCGCCGGGTTCGACCAAGTTGACGAAACAGGTTTCCATTCCGGCCGAGCCTGGGGCGGAAACGGGCATAGTCAATTCATTTTTAGTCTGGAAAGCGTACTTTAACAGCTCTTTCATTTCGTCCATCATGGAGACGAACATTGGATCAAGATGGCCGATAGTGGGGCGCGACAAGGCCTCCAATATACGCGGGCTGACATCCGAAGGGCCTGGGCCCATTAAGATTCGTTGCGGGGGGTGGAACGATTTTATTGCCATACTCTTTCTCCTTGAGGGTTACGATTCATTTAATTGCGACATTTTAACTTTTTTCACTGCTGTCAGTCGGCCCTTGTTGAGAAAATGGTTGCAATAGCTCAATCCAATGTTTCACCGGTAAACGGGCTGCACTTTCCAAATGTAGCTGGCAGCCGATGTTGGCGGTGGCGATAACCTCGGCTGCGCCCTGTTGCAGCGCACCCAATTTATTCTCCAATAGCTGCTGCGACAGCACTGGTTGCATCAGGGTATATGTGCCTGCGGCACCACAGCACAAATGGCTGCCAGCAACTGGTGTCAGCGTGTAACCGCAGTTTTGCAGGATCTTTTCAACAACGCCAGACAGCTTTTGCCCATGCTGCAAGGTGCAAGATGACTGATAAGCGACGCGCACACCTTTGCCGACATCGGTCAAGGCACTCAAATCTTCGCGAATCAGGATTTCGCTCAAGTCGCGTGTCAGTTCGCTGATGCGTGCTGCCTTCGCGGCATAGTCTGGATCGTGTTTCAACGTTGCACCGTATTCTTTCACCATCAGGCCGCAGCCACTGGCGCTCATTACGATAGCCTCTGCACCTTGCTCAATATATGGCCACCAGGCATCAATATTGCGGCGCATCATGTCATGCGCCCCATTAATATCAGCCAGGTGCTGGTTCAGGGCACCACAGCAGCCAACTTTGGGGGCGCTGATTAAAGATATACCCAGTTTATCCAGCACACGGGCAGCAGCAGTGTTGGTGTTCGGCGCACTCAGCGATTGCACACAACCTTCCAATATCAGCATGCTACGCGGATGAATCTCAGACGGGCGAGCTGACTGTGCCCGTCGTTGAGGCGGGATTTTACGTTGCAAAGAGCGCGGTAAAAATGGGCGCACCACGCGGCTGATGCCAAGCACCAGCGCAAAACGCTTGGGATATGGCAGCACTGCCAGCAGACTGCGTCGCACAATTTTCTGCCACAACGGACGCGGTGCGCGCTCCTCAATGACCTGCCTCCCTATATCAATCAAACGGCCATATTGCACCCCGGAAGGACAGGTTGTTTCGCAGGCGCGGCAGGTCAGGCAACGGTCCAGATGCAGTTGCGTCTTCTCGCTGGATTGATTGCCTTCCAGCATTTCTTTGATCAGATAAATACGGCCACGTGGCCCATCCAGTTCGTTGCCGAGCAATTGATAGGTGGGACAGGTGGCGTTGCAAAATCCGCAGTGCACGCAAGAACGCAGGATCGCATTGGCTTCGGCAATGTCGGGATTAACAAGGCGTTCAGGAGAAATGGCAGTTTGCATATGATTTACAGGTTGGCGTAAATGCGCCCCTGGTT
Source organism: Candidatus Nitrotoga sp. BS (assembly GCF_927797785.1). GTDB lineage: Bacteria > Pseudomonadota > Gammaproteobacteria > Burkholderiales > Gallionellaceae > Nitrotoga. The sequence continues at coordinate 26,304 of NZ_CAKMLL010000045.1, forward strand.
AAAAATCCCGTGTGGATCAAAACTGACTTTCAGGCGCTGATGAATGACAAGCAAGGGCGCGGCGAGCGGCTGAAATATTTCTCCATTGTGTGCTCCGCCACGGAACTGGGTGACATGCCCGCCCACATTAGCAACGCGTTCGCGTATTAACGCAATGGGTTCGTCACTCACTAGCCAACGCTGTGCACCACCCCAATCGAGCAACCATTCGCCGGTAATTTCTAAAGGGGGCACGGCAGGTTTTACCATTACGCGATACAGCGGATTCGCAGAGTCAAAAAATGGCAGATGATGTTCGCGTAAAGTGTGCCAGAAGGGATCTGACTTTTCTAACATTTCGCCACCCAAATGCTCATGGGCATGCTTGACTGCTTGCTCGCTGCCGGACAGACGCAGATAACAATGCCCCGCATGATAACAGGCCGCATCCACCGGAACGGGTTGGGACAGCAATTGACTCATTTTTCTGATGGCCTCAGCTTGAGTACATTCCTCTATCAGAGTGCGACTCGCCGCCGGGCGCGGCAGTACTTTCAAGCTGATTTCCAGCAACACGCCCAGTGTGCCGTATGCACCGACCATCAGGCGCGAGACGTCGTAGCCCGCCACGTTTTTTATCACCTGACCACCGAAGCGCATTATCTCGCCCTCGCCATTAATCAGTTTGCAGCCCAATACAAAATCGCGGGCGGAACCATAAAAAGGACGACGCGGCCCAGATAGACCGCAGGCAATGGTGCCACCCAAGGTGGCGTTTTCTCCAAAATGGGGCGGCTCGAATGCCAGCATCTGCCCGGCTTCTGCCAACGCAGTTTCAATTTCTTTGAGCGGCGTACCACTGCGTGCAGTCAAAACCAACTCGCGCGGATCATGTTCAACAATGCCGCAATGGGCGCTGATATCCAGAATTTCGCCGTGCGATTCTCGTCCTAAAAACGCTTTGCTATTGCCGCCTTCGATCTTGAGCGGTGCCCCATTACCAATGGCGCTGTGCACCTGATGTTGAAGTGTCTCGCTGATATCGCGCTCCAACATCAGAAACGTTCCAGCTCGGGATGAGGCAACTGACCGTGATGAACGTGCATGGCGCCAAATTCTGCGCAGCGCTGCAAGGTGGGCACGGCTTTCCCGGGATTAAGCAAGCCGTCGGGATCGAAAGCAGCTTTAACCGCGTGAAACTGGCTGAGTTCAGCCGCTTTAAACTGGATACACATCTGATTAATTTTTTCCATGCCGACCCCATGTTCACCAGTAATAGATCCGCCTACTTCAACGCACAGTTGCAAGATACGCTGGCCGAATTCTTCGGTGCGAGCCAATTCGCCATCCTTGTTGGCATCGAACAAAATCAGTGGATGCAGATTGCCGTCTCCGGCATGAAACACATTCGCCACTGGCAAGCCATACTCTTCCGACCATAAGCTGATCTGGCGTAATACATGCGGCAATTGACGACGTGGAATCGTGCCATCCATGCAGTAATAATCCGGCGAAATACGCCCCACTGCGGGAAAGGCGGATTTACGACCCTTCCAGAATAACTGTCTTTCTGCTTCGTTAACGGCTGTGCGCACCTCGGTCGCGCCGCTCTGGTGCAATATTTCGCGCACTTCCATGACGTGCTCGGATACTTCCGCATTGGTGCCATCCAGCTCGCACAGCAAAATCGCCTCTGCGTTACAGGGATAACCAGCATGCGCAAAATCCTCTGCCGCCTGAATGGCTACCTTGTCCATCATTTCCAGACCAGCCGGAATAATGCCGGCAGCGATTATCGCCCCGACCGCTTCTCCGGCTTTGAAGACATCATCAAATGCCGCCAGCAAAACTTGCGCGCGCTCCGGTCTGGCCAGTAGCTTCACGGTAACCTCGACGATTACCGCCAGCATGCCCTCCGAGCCAGTCATTAATGCCAGCAGATCATAGCCCGGAGAATCCAGAGTTTCAGCGCCGATGGTCAGCAACTCTCCCTCCATCGTCACCACTTTCAGCATCAGAATATTGTGGACCGTCAGGCCATATTTCAGGCAATGCACCCCGCCGGAATTTTCCGCGACATTGCCGCCTATGGTGCAGGCAATTTGCGAGGAAGGATCAGGTGCGTAATACAAGCCATGCGCGGCGGCAGCCTCAGAGATTGCCAGATTGCGCACACCCGGTTGCAAAGTGGCCATCGCATTTTCCGGGTCGATATGGAGTATGCGTTTAAATTTTGCCAGACTCAGCAGCACGCCATTAGACAAAGGGAGCGCCCCACCGGACAAACCGGTGCCTGCACCGCGTGCCACAACGGGCACCTGCAAAGCATGGCACAGGCGCATGACGGCCTGCACCTGCGCAATAGTTTCAGGCAAAGCCACTACCAAGGGCAGACGGCGATAAACCGATAATCCGTCACACTCGAACGGACGTAAATCTTCTTTGTCGGTGAGTACGGCCTCTGGCGGCAACAGCTTTCGCAGCTTACGGATCAGATCCTCATGTACGTCATGATTGCATGGCAATCCATCTTCTGATACTGACATGAAAAATTATTATAGAAAATTAACAGGATACGGGATTTCAGCAGAGTTTGACACGAAATGCAACCGGCATTGCCCCTATCAATCCTATTATACAGGCTATGACACGGACGTTTTCTCCAGCCAGTTTGGCGGGTTGAGCTAAATGGCATGAAGCCCAATTTATCACCTGACGACTGGCACAAATGTGCTGGCCTTTTGCCAGTCGCTGTGAGAATCCTGAGCAATCATGGCTTTCAGCGTTTCGCCCTCTCATTTAGCCGGGCAGCAGTGTCGGAACAATATTTCCTCATGATATGATCGCTTGAAACTTATGGGAGGTTGTATGGCTTGTACGCATCTTGATAGCATTCGAGAAGTTACACCCTCTGCGGAGGGTTGCGAGAATTGCCTGAAGACCGGAGGCAAATGGGTGCAACTTCGCGTGTGCCGCCAGTGTGGCCACGTCGGCTGTTGTGATAGTTCGACAAACCAGCATGCGACCAAGCATTTTCATGCGACAGGACATCCGATCATGGAGTCCTACGACCCCCCTGACCCGTGGGGCTGGTGTTACATCGATCAGGAAATGCTCGATTTTAGCGGTAACCAGACCGCACACCCTTCGTCGGTTCCTTTCAAGAATCAAAAGCGGCAATGAAAGAAGTCACTGACGGTTTGTTCTCACGAAATTCTAGTCAAGTAGACGACGCTTCAGCAAATGCGGCAGATCCGCCCTTGTCTTCAAAGCTGGTATCGCGTCGCGCGCAAATGTTTCCCAAGCTTGTCCCCACAGAGATTAATCGCTTAAGGCGATTTGGCAAGTTGCAGACGTGGCAGCCGGGTGAACTATTAATTGATCCCAGCACGCGCGGAGTGGGCATGTTTGTCTTGCTGAGTGGACGCGTCCTTATTACACGCAAAATCGGTTTTGGCGACGAAACGCCGATTGTTGAACACGAACCTGGTGATTTTTTGGCAGAAATCTCCCAACTTTCGGGCCGTCCCGCACTTGTCTATGGGCGTGCGCTCGACATAGTCGAAACGTTGCTGATAGATCCGCCTTCGTTGCGCGCCGTGGTTATAGCCGAGGTCGAGCTCGGAGAGCGCATCATGCGAGCCCTGATCCTGAGGCGCTTGGAATTGATTGACACCGGTGGAGGCGGCCCGCTGCTGATTGGTACTCCCGGCAGCGCGGGTATGGTGCGGTTGGAGGGGTTTCTTTCAAGGAACGGTCATCCTTATCTGGCGTTGGATCCGATGCTGGATAGCATCGCGGGAGAAGTGATGAAGCTTCATCAGCCGCTTCCAGACGAATTGCCGCTGGTTGTTTGTCCCGATGGAACAGTTGTTAAATGCCCTACCGAAAGGGAGCTTGCGCGTCACCTCGGCTTGTATGTCGAGCTGAGCCCAGACCGTGTCTACGATGTTGCGATCGTTGGCGCCGGCCCCGCTGGTCTGGCCTCCGCCGTATATGCAGCATCGGAAGGGCTTTCTGTGCTTGTGCTCGATACTCATGCGTTTGGCGGTCAGGCGGGCGCAAGTTCGAGAATCGAAAATTACCTGGGTTTCCCGACCGGGATTTCCGGTCAGGCGCTCGCCGGACGCGCTTATGTTCAGGCGCTGAAATTCGGTGCTGAAATGGTGGTGCCCGTTGAAGTGATGTCGCTCGATTGCACTCGCTTTCCACGCGCGATTCAGCTCGATTCTGGCGGACAGGTTTTTGCTAAAGCTGTTGTCATCGCGACAGGCGCAAAATATCGTCGTCCTGACATTCCCGGGCTCGAGAAATATGAAGATCGCGGCGTTTATTACTGGGCATCGCCGATCGAAGCGGCGCTATGCTCACAGGAGGAAGTCGTGCTTGTAGGTGGCGGAAATTCGGCTGGCCAGGCAATCGTATTTCTGGCCAGCCATGTGGCACACGTCCACCATTTGATTCGCGGCTCCAACCTTGAAAAAAGTATGTCGAAATATCTCATTGACCGTATCGGATTGCTGCCCAACGTCACGCTCTATACGGAATCAGAGATTGTGGCAATTGAAGGTTCCGAAGAAGGCGTGAGTGGCGTGAAGTGGCTCAATCGTAAAGACGGCAGTAAGCATACTAAATCCGTCCAGCGTATTTTTTTGTTCGTGGGTGCCGATCCGAACACAGACTGGCTCGATAGTTGCGGTGTCGAACTCAATGATAAGGGATTCGTTTGCACCGGGATCGATCTGTCGCCGGTCGACAACGTGCAGTTGACGCACCTGAAAAAGGATCATCATCCACTGCCGCTTGAAACGTCGGTAGCGGGGGTATTCGCGATCGGTGATGCGCGTGCCGGCTCAACAAAACGTGTCGCCGCCGCTGTGGGTGAAGGCGCCGCAGTGGTCGCCCAGGTGCATGCCTGGCTTGCATCGCATGAAACTATTCCGGCGCAAGCCGCCGAGCATGACAATCCCTTGGGGCGTGTTAACTGATGAGTCGTTTGCAGCTGTGGTCCTGTGCCACGGTAATAAAGCGTTCCGTGAAAACACGCTTGAGAACTTTTGTGCTGTGACAGATGCGGGGAAGCCGCCGAAGATGACGGTGTGTAAGACCACTTCGAACATTGTGAACATGTCTGCCAACCACTCGCCACCTAGTTTTGCTGGAATTTCCGCAATAACTTCCTGTATTAAAATCGATCATATTTGGCACTTCTGTCGCTTTGTGTTTGCAATCTAAATATACGATGACTGATTTATGAGCGTTGCCATTATTGGTAATTGCACGAAGTGGTAGCTGCCTTCCATCAGGCCAATGGAGAGAAAATAATTGGGACGTTAATCAACTGACTTGGCCGGAGCACTATAAAGCAATGCGGTGCCAACGCAGGCGGCGATAACCGAAGCGGCAAAAACTGCAATCTTTGCTGCGGCGAAGTCTTCCTCCGACGCAAATGCCTGGCCAGCAACGAATAAGGACATGGTAAAACCAATACCGGCAAGCGCAGCAGCACCGATCAAATGGCGCCATGTATATGCATCTGGCTTCCTGGCGATACCCATACGCACAGCTATCGCCGCAGCTGCGCCCATTCCCAATGGCTTACCTATGATTAAGCCTGTCATGATCGCCAAAACCAAACCCGAATGGGTCTCAAATATATCTGTTGACATGACAACACCGGCATTTGCCAGTGCAAAAAGTGGGAGTACCACGTAGCTTGACCGGTTACCCCACTGACGCAGCAATCGATCTGCTGGCGATTCCAACCGGTCATGAACAGCGTCAAGAGCGGATATCGCTGACAGTGAAGGTCCGAGCCGCAAGACATCACCGCCATAGCGCATGTCCGCATCGAGAATGGTATTCGCTTGCGCCATTAATGCCTTGAGATTGGGCGGTGGTCTCGTGGGAATAAACATCGCCAATACGACACCAGCAAGAGTAGCGTGCAATCCGGCAGCGTGAATAAACGACCACAACACGATGCCGACACACACATACGGCGAAAGGCGGTACACGTGGGCGCGATTGAGTAACGCCAGCACACCCGTCGTGGCGGCTGCGGCGACAAGGTAAGTGACTTGTATATCTGCAGAATAGAAAATCGCGATGACAAGAATTGCGCCAATGTCATCTACAATCGCTGCGGCGGTCAGGAACACGCGCAATTCCACTGGCACACGTGAGCCCAACACCGCGATCACCGCAATCGCGAAAGCGGTATCCGTCGCCATGGGAATACCCCAGCCGTTTGACCATGGGCCTTCTGGAATGACCCAAATATAGAGTAGTGCCGGCACCGCCATGCCACCTATCGCAGCTGCGATCGGCAACGCAGCAGAACGGCGATTGGCCAGGTGACCCACCGTAAACTCACGTTTTATTTCCAGACCGACCACCAGAAAGAAAAGCGTGAGCAAACCGTCATTGACCCAGTGATGGATTGACATTCCAAACGAAAACTTGCCGAGCGTGAACTCAAAAGGTTGTTCCCAGAACTCGTTGAAGGCATGGCCAAGTGGGGAGTTGGTTAGAGCCACGGCCACCAGCGTCGCAAGCAGTAACAGTAATCCGGCGGACGGCCCCCATCGCAGAAAATCTAATGTCGCAAGTTGAGCCCGATGACCCGGAGTTCGAAGCATTGCGTCGCTTAGCGCATGCTGATCCCATGGCCCTTCGTAGCGGCGACCGTTGATGAAAAATGTAGGTGTGACGAGGACGCCGCTGGCATCCGCACTCCTGACGTCGCCGTCCACCCTTGCGCGGGCTTCATCGGTGGCCGAGTCAGGTATTTGATGGTCGTTCTGTTCTTCCAGTCTGGCATTGACGGCGCCCAAATCGTCTTCCGTCAACAGGTTGGAGCGAGTCATGAGTTCGAGGTGCATCGCCCAGAACTGTTCCTCATTTTGAGCGCGTTCTACCAACTCGGCCGCGCGACGAGCGATATCGCTATCCGTTATTGGCCGATGACGAAAAACATAGCGTAAGCGATTTCCAAATTCGTCACGCAAGCCGGCAATGACTTCATTCGCAGCACGGCAACTTGGACAGTCATAACCGCCGTATTCTACGAGCGTAATTTCCGCATCCTCAGGACCCAGGACATGATCAATTTGCTGATCGACGGGCCGATCAAGCCTATTGCTTCGTTCGCTCGGAATCATACGCGTGGCTCCAGTATCCGCAGTTTTTTGGGAGGGTGGTCATAGTCGTCTCCTAAGATTGAATATGATGGGCTACTTGGCAGTCGAAACCTTGGTGCCTGCCTCCCATTTCGTCAAGCGGTTTCCGCTATTCCGTGAATTGCGCCAGGACAACGCCACTCAGCAGAAGCTCTTTGATGTGCTGGTCCATGTCATTTTGTCCTCAATTAGTCAAAATAATCTCAAGACTCAATACGGTTCGGATAGCGCGCACGTTTGGCCTGGTGAGTGGCACGAATATGCTTGTGTTTGGCCAGTCGCCGCGAGCAACAAGCCTTATGTGCCTCCCGTTGTATCGGCTCGTTGGCAACACATTGGTTAATTCAGCCCCCTGTGATGTTGGGCTTATTCGTTATGTATTTTATTTGTGAGCTATTGGTTTATCCGTAAACAAGTAATCTTTTAGCTCTTTATCAAAACGAGGGTCTTGCCTTCTGATCCATTCAAGAACCATTGCTGCATGCTCTTTTTCCTCGTCTCGATTATGAGCAAGAATCGCTTTTAAGTCCTCATTTTTGCATGCATCAACTCTTTGATTGTACCAATCTACTGCCTCAAGCTCTTCCATGAGTGATGTAATTGCTCTGTGCATATCTCTCGTTTCATCGGTAAGTTCATTTATGGATTCGTGATAGCCTTCATTAGACATTTTTATCTCCTTGATAAATTATGTTGGGATTGCGACGCGTATTATATAAATCAAGTCAGCATGCTATGCAAGCTATGTGAACTGTATTTAGCTCGGCAGGTTGGGCTGCCAAGGCGGCACCTCAGCCACCGATATCCATCAACAAAGGCGCGAACAATGCTGCGATACCGAGGAAGGAGAAGAAGCCGACGATGTCGGTCACTGTGGTGAGAATGATCGAAGACGCGGTGGCCGGATCCTGACCGATACGTCGCAGCAATATCGGTACCAGAGCACCGGCCAGGCCAGCAGCGAACATCGAGATTACCATCGCCAGCATGATCACGCCAACTAACGCCAGGGAGCGGCTCCATACGAAGACCACCAGCCCGGTAGTGGCTGCCACCGCGATGCCGTTCATGACGCCCACCAGAGCTTCCTTGCCCACAACGGCCGGCCAGTGACGCAGACTTATTTCACGAAGCGCCAGGCCGCGCATCGTAACGGCCAGGGCTTGCGCGCCAGCATTGCCCGACTGGCCGGCGACTACCGGCAGCAGCACCGCTAGCGCAGTAATTTGCGCGATGGTGGTTTCGAACAACCCCACCACGGCTGAGGCAAGAAAGGCCGTCAGCAGGTTGATCTGCAACCATGGCAGGCGCTTTTTCACCGCGAACATCGGTGACGACAACGCACGTTCGTCCGGGCTGGCGCCGACCATGGTCTGGATGTCGAGACTGGTCTCTTCCACGACGGCAGCCATCAGTTCGGCCTGTCGGATGACACCGATAAAACGTCCGCTGATATTGACAACCGGCAACACGGTGATCGGCTGCTCCTGCAAGGTCTCAACCACCTCCTCGCGCGGATCCAGATCACCGACCTGCGCAACGATGGCGCGTGTAATGTCGGACAGCGGCAGATCACGGTTGGCGAGCGCCAGATCCTGCACTTCGACGCGGCCAGTCAAGCGCCCGTCGTCGTCGACGACGAAAAGTTCGCGCAGACCGCTACGCCGTAACTGGCGCAGCCGCTCGACGGCTTCGGCGACTGTCATGCCGCTACGCAGAGGGCTCACGCGCGGATCCATCATTCGGCCAGCGCAGTCCTCCGGGTAGGCGAGCAGGCCACGTAATTCGTGCGCCACCTCCGCGTGCAGACGCTTCAGCCATGCCTCGCGCTGCGCCGCATCCAGTTGCGTGAGCGCAGCTATGCTGACCACCGGCTCGGCCTCGGCCAACAGGTGCTCGGCCAGCGGTACAGGCAATTGCTCTAGCACCTGCACCGCCACGTCCGGCGCCAGTGCCTGCCAGGCACGCAAGGCTGCGTGCGGCGGCTGCCCAGCCAGTAGCACGGCAGCTTCGTCGGTCGGCATGGCTTCGAACAGGCGCGCCGCTTCCTGCGGGTAGTCAAGCAAGAAGCGGTGGGTTAGTGCTGCGTCGGCCGGCTCCATGAACAGTGTGTCAGCTGCCATTCGAAGACCTCGTTGCGCTGGTATCCACTTCGTTTAGCGGTAGCGCCGGTGCTACTCGAGGCAACAGGAAAAGCCCGCCATCAATCAAGCCGGACAAGGCCTGCCAGTAACCGCGCGTGAGCATCCCCGCCAAGCTCGCATCGCCCTCGCTTCGGATGCCGGGCGATGTGGCTTGTTTCAGCGCCCGAGCCAGTGCATCGCGTGTGAGCACGCCCACAAGTCGATGGTTCGTCTCCACCACCGGCAATAGTGAAAATTGCTCCCAGCCAGGATGTTCTGCCGTGCCCACGAGTGGCGCATGGGCCGCCAGCACGACGCTCGGGCGTCGCATCAGCGTGGCCAAGGTGGTCTCGCCCGGCGCCTGTATCAGCGCCTGGAGAGACACCGTACCCGCAAACCGGAGCTCGCCGTCCGCGACGAACAGCAAGGGGTGCGCGGGCGGTGCCACACGCACGTGCGCCAATGCATCGGCGGCGCGTGTCTTGGCACTCAGTGTGACCACGTCCGGATCGGCCCAGGCACCCAGCGTGTCTTCGGCATAACCGAGCAACAGGGTCGAGGCCAACGCTGCGACGGTTGGCAACCCGCTAATAAGGGTCTGCCTCCGCAGCTCCGGCAAGTGGCGCAGAAGCGCCACCGTCGGCTGGGTACCCATATTGGCCAGCAACTCCAGTGTGCGTGCATCTTCCAGTGCCGCAATATAAAGTGCCGCCCGATTGGGTAGCATCGCAGTCAACACTGCGGCCCCTACCCGCGCTGGTACGCGGGCAAACAACTGTGCTGCGTCGCCTGCGGGCAGTGCTTCAAGCACGCGTGCGGCTTGCGCCGGGTGCCCGCGCATGAAAGCTAAGCTGAGTGGATGATCTCGTGACTCCGCCATCGCGCGCCGCTCAGTTGGCATCCGTGCGGGCGAAGATCACGATCGCTTCGTCATGATAGACGCGACCGGGCAGCAGAATACGGCCGTTGTTAGTCTCGAGCACTAATGAAGTGGCTGTGACATCGACGATGTACCCTTCGTGGCCAGCGACGAGCACGCGCTGTCCGAGTTGCAACGCCTGACGCATGTAGAACGCGCCGATCAGGTTGGCGACGTAGCCGCGCGCGCCCAAGCTGACAGCAAGTGCCACGCCGCCAAGCACCGTTGCCACGATAACCGCAGCCAGGATTGCAACCCACGTGACCTTAAGTCCGACCTGGTCTGCCCCGACCAACAGCGCTACCGCCAGCGTCGCGCCTTGTGCAAGGCGCGACAGCGCCCGGCGCTGTGGCGGTGCCAGCCGCGTGGCGGTGGCCTGCACAAGATCGCCGAAGAAGCCGGACAAGACGAATCCCGCGACAACTATCAGCAGCCCGGCAGCCAGAGCAGGCAGATGCTCGAGTAATCGTGCCAACCAGTCCGTGAAGTATTGCAGTCCGAGCATCTGCGTCGCTGCAGTGACGAAAAACAACAACACCACCCAATACACAACCCCGCCGAATACAGCGGCCGAGCGCCTAACATCCCAGCGGGACTGCCCTGTGCTGCGACTTACCAACGAGTCCAACAGCGTGACAGCTCGGCGGGTAGCGATTCGCAGCAACCGAGCCAGCGCCCAGCCAACCAGCAGCAGCGCAAGGGCCCCGAGAAACTGTGGCAGGTGCTCCATCAGCCGTTCAGCCGAGGCAGTAAACATGCGATTCAGCGAATCTGTAAAATTGTCCATGGGCACATTCTACCTCAGTGAAGTAATTTTCCGACTAAACAGCAGAATAACCGTCACTTTCAAATAGCCAGATACGCTTCCAATATCCTTCACGGCTAAAGGGCAACTCTAAATACGTAATATGGGCAACATCTAATTTCATCGCTGGATCTTTATTTTGTTTTCATTTTAAAAACGGCATTTGCACGGCGACTAAATTGGCGGAATTGGCAGTGCAGTGCGCATCTATAGAGACGCATCCGTCTTGACACAGGCGTAATGTAAAGCAGATTAATGGTTACAATTCGATATCCTGTGTAACTTTATACTTAAAAATGCTGATCTCAAACCTGGCTGCCGCCGATCTTCGCTTCACCATCGATCCCGATTCGCTTGGGTTCTCTGACACTTCAGAATTGCTGCCATATTCACTACCCTGGATCGGGCAGGAGCGTGCAGAAATGGCCGCACACTTTGGGCTAGGAATGGATCAACCAGACTACAACCTGTTTGTACTGGGTGAGGTCGGCAGTGGCCGTTCTTCGTTGCTCAGGCAAGCGATGCAGGCGACCGCTGCAATTAAGGCGGTACCGCCCGACTTATGCTATCTGCACAATTTCGATGCGCCGGAAAGACCGCAGGCTTTATGTTTGCCTGCCGGGCAGGGACGTCTGCTGCGCCAACTCATGACCCGGATGACGAAATCCTTGCAGACGGAAATACCACAATGCTTGGCGGGGCAGGATTTCAAAGCTGAAAGCGCACGCATTGAAAAAACCTACAAGGATGAAGAAAGCAAAAGCTACGCCGAACTCGAAGCCTTTGCCGAAGCCCGCAAGTTCGCTATTCAGCGTGAGGCAGGGCGTATGGTTTTTACTTTGCTGGGTAAAAAAAGGCACTTACTTACCGAAGATGAAGTGCTAGTCTTGCCGAAAGAACACCGAGCTGAAATAGAGCAGGCCGAGCAGGAACTGCGCGCGAAGATTGCCAGCTATTTCGAGAAAACCCGGCCACTGGAACGAGTGATGCACGATGCTTTGGCGGCATTGCTGCGCCAAGTGGTAAAGCCGCTGCTGAATCATGAATTACAGGGAATCAGAGATGGATTGATTACAGAGGTCAAAGATCACGCCAAGCTTGGCGCATATCTGACGCAGGTCATGCAGGACATACTCGATAATCTGGAGCAGTTCAAGGTTTCCGATACCGACGAAGAAAGTCGGCAGGAGGCGCTCAGCAAAGTATTATCCCGTTACCGGGTTAATCTGGTAGTGGACAATGATGGCCTGAGCGGTGCACCCGTAATCGTCGAAGACAGCCCATTCTTCCGCTCACTGTTCGGCTGCATTGAATATCAGACCGAAAACGATATGTTGGTAACTGATTTTACCTGCATCCGCGCTGGGAGCCTGCACAAAGCGCACGGAGGCTTCCTCATGCTGCATTTACGCGATCTGCTAACTGACGATGTGGTGTGGGAGAAGCTGCGACGCTTGTTGCGTAGCGGCAAGCTGAAAATCGAAGAGCCGGGTACAGCGCTCACACCGATTACGGCTGTTTCGCTCGAGCCAGAAGCGGTGAATGTTGATGTCAAGATTACTCTGATCGGTTCGCGAGATGAATATTATGAGTTGCAGGAGAGAGATCCGGAGTTTGCACGCCGATTTCGGGTCAAGGTAGACTTTGCCGAAAGTTTTTTATCCAGCCCTGAAACCCGCCGCGCTTCGTCAATTTTTATCGCCCACGCTTGCCAGGCGCTGGGACTACCTCATTTTTCCGCCGCCGCCGCGGCTCGTCTGCTAGAGGATTCCCACCGCGAAACGGACGATCAGTCTCGCCAAAGCGCAATTTTCTCCCGCACTGAGGCGCTGATAATGGAAAGCGCTGCGCTCTGCCGTGCCCGTGCCAGTCTTTTGGTCGAGGCAGCGGATGTAGAAGCTGCACTTCGTGCGCGTATCTCACGCCACAATTACCCCGATCAGCGCTTGCAGGAATCTATTGCCGAAGGTGATGTGTTGATTACGGTGCATGGTGAGAAAGTAGGCCAGCTTAACGGTCTTTCCCAGATAGATCTGGGAGATTACCGTTTTGGCTTTCCGCTGCGAATCACTGCGCGCACCTATGCCGGTGAAGACGGTTTACTCAATATCGGGCGCGAAGTAGAAATGTCCGGGCCTATCCATGACAAGGGCGTATTCATTCTACAGAACTACTTGTCTGCCCTGTTCCCCCATGTTGCACCGCTCGCACTTAATGCATCAATTGTGTTTGAACAGGATTATTACGGTGTGGAAGGTGATTCTGCTTCCTGTGCCGAATTTTATGTTTTGCTTTCATCCTTGTCGGGCTTGCCCCTCAGGCAAGGTATCGCAGTAACCGGTGCGGTCAATCAGCACGGAGAAGTGTTGCCGGTGGGTGGAATTAACGAAAAAATAGAAGGCTATTTTCGCGTCTGTGAAACGGCCGGACTGGACGGAAACCAAGGTGTGCTGATTCCATACCGTAACCGCCGTCATCTGATGCTGGAACACAAGGTCATCGAGGCCGTCGCTAAAGGTTTATTTCATATCTACACTGCAGAACATGCGAGCGAAGGGATAGAGCTGCTTACCGGTTTCCCGGTCGGCATCGCGAACGGAACGGGCAATTATCCATATGACAGCGTACTGGGCCACGCCCAGAAAACTTTGCTGGCTTATCGCCGCGCCTGCCAGATGTTGGAACATCCAAAGGAGGGGCGCAAGCATTTGCGTTGAATAAGGAGAGCAGGCTTCAATTGCCGGGATTAAGCTTTGCACCTTAACCGGGGGGCGGTTTGCATTGAACAGTTTGCGTGTGCAGTGGCAAAACGTACCTGAAATTTAGAATGCGGTGCGTGCAGCATAACGCTCCGATCATGTAAATTCGTGTGGTCGAATTTTACGGTTTGCAGCGGCAATCCAAAAGCAAGTCCCATGTATCGTCGTAAATGTGTGAAAATAGCGACTGCAAATCTGGCATTTAAATTAATCTTAATTAATAAAGGCGACAAATTGGCAAAACCTAATTTTCAATTCGAAAAGCGTCAAAAAGAATTAGCCAAGAAAAAAAAGCAAGAAGAAAAAAAACAGCGCAAACTAGAAGAGAAATCCCCGCCTTCCGCAGATCAGTCCGATCACGTTGACGATGAAAGCCCGTCCACCTAAATCAGTACAACGCAGCTTTCGGCAAGTCTGCGGCTTTCTTATCGGCAAAGCGTGAAGGCAATGTCTGATATCTACACTGATTGCCCCAAGTGCGGATACAAGTTACCGCAACCTTTACCGAGCAATGCCGCTTGCCCTGTCTGTGGCATTTATTTTTTTAAGTGGCAACCATTGACAGACGTCCCAGTGATCTACGATACCGATCCAGGCACGTCCACTCGCAGTTGGCATAAACGCACGCAGGATTTTCTTACTCCCAAGGAACAGATGGATCAGCTATCTTTCTATGGGCGTTGTCTGCTGCTTGTATTTTTGGCTTGGTGGAGCTGGCGACTGTTTGCTTACGATTACCGCAGCGGCGAGATTAACGGTTCCTTCATGCACAACATCCTGCTTCCCATTCACGAGGCTGGACACGTGCTGTTTATGCCCTTCGGCCAGTGGTTCACCATCCTCGGTGGCAGCTTATTCCAGCTGGCATTACCGGGCGGGATTGCCATCGCCTTTATCTGGAAAAATCGCGACAATTTCGGTGCGGCGATCGGGCTATGGTGGATGAGTGTCAGTTTGATAGACCTTGCACCTTACATTTATGATGCACTGCGACCGCAATTAGTTTTGCTCGGCGGTGGCACCGGCGAAGACGGGCCGCACGATTGGATATATTTACTCGACAGCTTTAGTCAGCGCCCCAACGCTCAGCTCTGGGGTGCGCTGGCGCATACGCTGGGTGGCTTGGTTATGCTTGCCGCACTGAGCTGGGCAAGCACAGTGTTGTGGCGGCAACGATTGAAGTTAAGCAATTCATTGAGCGCCGACTAGCAGCCTGTCGGTGTCGGCGCTCAATGCCCGCGAGTGGATGGTACTTTCAGCTCCACCCGTTCCACCTGCGCACTGTCATTCCCATCGCTCAACCATATCTGCCCATCTTGAATGGTGCATTGTAACTGCATGTTGCGCTGAGCCAGCTTGGCGATGGCGCGCGTATTTTCCATGGGCAGGTTAATTACACTCAGATTCTTGAGCCGTTCGAATTGACTGCTGTGTTGTGCGAACCACATATCTGCAACACGGCCGCCATAGGTGTAAACAATTACCTGATCAGAGCGGCCACAGGCTTTACGTATTAGTTTTTCGTCGGGAAGCCCGACGTCTATCCACAACTCAATCGCACCTGTTAAATCTTTCCGCCACAAATCTGCCTCATCATCAGCGGTCATCCCCTGGCCGAATTCCAGATATTCATGGGCGTGCAACGCAAAGGCCAACAACCGCACCATCATGCGCTCGTCTGTTTCAGAAGGGTGTCGTGCAAGAGTCAACGCGTGATCTTGGTAATAGTGACGCTCCATGTCTGCGATTTGCAGATTGGCTTTGAAAATAGTTGCTTTAATTGCCATATAACTCCTGGATCCATCTCATGCAGAAATGGGCTCTGCCAAATTATTCCACCACCCGGCCGCGCATACTTTTAGTTGCACCATGCCTGGCTTTGCTGTCCATACGCTTCTTCTGCGAACTGCGCGTAGGTTTGGTTGCACGACGGATGGTGGGCAACACCGCGATGCTTTGCACCAACCCTTTCAAGCGTCGCAATGCCTCATCACGATTCTTTTCCTGACTGCGAAATTCCTGTGCCTTGATAATTACCACGCCGTCTTTGGTGATACGGTGATCGTGCAGTTCAAGGAGTCGTGCTTTAAATGCTTCCGGTAACGATGAGGCATTGATGTCGAAACGCAAATGCACAGCACTGGAAACTTTGTTGACGTTCTGCCCACCCGCCCCCTGAGCACGCACGGCGGTTAACTCGATCTCATGATCAGCAATAATAACGTTGTGGGAGATATACAGCATGAAAATTATGCAAGCACTGTGATGCGCACGTCGCCTAATGTCACCACTGATCCTGCCCTTATTTTGCAGGTTTTGCGCAATTCCACATGCCCGTCCACCGATACGACACCTTCCGCGACCAGCGTCTTACCCGCTCCGCCGCTATCGCACACACCAACCATTTTCAGTAATTGGTTTAGCTCGATAAATTCGCCATTAAGCTTGAATTCAAATTGTTGCATGGAAGTCTTCATGGTAGACAATTCACTACAACTTCACCGCATGTTCGCGCGTGGTGTGGAAAATCACTTTTGGCCAGCGTTCCTGGGTGAGATTGAGATTGACGTTGTTCGGTGCGAGATAGGCCATGTTATTGGCGGCATCGTAGGCGACGTTGTGCGATAAAGCCTTCTCAAAATCGGCGAGCATTCTTTTGTCGTCGCAAGTCACCCAGCGCGCGCTCGTGGTATTGGTACCATCGAATACTGCATCCACGCCGTATTCGCCCATCAAGCGGCTGGCAACGACATCGAACTGCAGTACGCCGACCGCGCCCAGAATTAAATCACCACCATTAACTGGCTTGAACACTTGTACTGCGCCCTCTTCACCAAGTTGCTGCAACCCTTTATGCAGCTGCTTGACCTTGATCGGGTTCCGGATACGCACGGAGCGAAAGAAGTCTGGCGCGAAATAAGGAATACCGGTGAACTGCAATAACTCGCCTTCAGAAAAACTGTCGCCGATTTGCATGTTGCCGTGGTTGGGTAAGCCAATGATGTCGCCAGCGTAGGCTTCCTCTACCTGCTCACGATTAGAGGCCATAAAAGTGACAACGTTGGACACACGAATTTCGCGGTTAATACGCAGGTGTTTGATCTTCATGCCACGCTCGAAGTGTCCGGAGCAAACACGCAAGAAGGCGATGCGGTCACGATGATTCGCGTCCATGTTGGCTTGTATCTTGAATACGAAGCCAGTAAAAGCCGCCTCGTTAGGCGCGACAACACGCGCGGTGGCATCGCGTACACACGGCGCCGGCGCCCAATCCAACAGGGCGTTGAGGATTTCGCGCACACCGAAGTTGTTGATGGCAGAGCCGAAGAATACGGGGGTTTGTGTGCCGGCCAGAAACGCGGCCAGATCAAAAGGATGAGAAGCGCCCTGCAATAGCTCAACTTCTGCTTTAAGTTGTTCTATTTCCAGTGGAAACATTTCTACAAGGCGCGGGTTATCGATGCCTTTAACGATTTCAAAATCTTGATCGGCACGTTCATCGCCCGCCGCGAACAATAGAATCTCATCACGCAATAAGTGATAGACGCCACGAAAAGTCTTACCCATTCCCAGTGGCCAAGTCACCGGTGCGCACTGGATATTAAGAACCGACTCAACCTCATCCAGCAGTTCCACCGGATCGCGTGTTTCACGGTCCATCTTGTTAATGAAGGTTATGATAGGTGTGTTGCGCATGCGACAAACATTGAGCAATTTGATGGTTTGCGTTTCAACACCCTTGGCCGCGTCGATAACCATAAGCGCGGAGTCTACAGCGGTGAGCACGCGGTAGGTGTCTTCAGAAAAATCCTGGTGGCCGGGG
The DNA here is from genome assembly GCF_927797785.1 of Candidatus Nitrotoga sp. BS. GTDB lineage: Bacteria > Pseudomonadota > Gammaproteobacteria > Burkholderiales > Gallionellaceae > Nitrotoga. Next base: position 43,893 of record NZ_CAKMLL010000045.1, read on the forward strand.
GTATCGAGCAAATTAACCACATGGTTACGATATTCGAACTGCATTACTGAGCTGGCTACAGAAATGCCGCGTTGTTTCTCGATGTCCATCCAGTCGGACGTTGCGTGGCGACCGCTCTTGCGTGCCTTCACCGTACCCGCCAATTGAATCGCACCAGAAAATAGCAGTAATTTTTCGGTCAGTGTAGTTTTTCCCGCATCCGGGTGAGAGATGATGCCAAAGGTGCGACGGCGCGCCACTTCGCGCGTGATTAAATCACGCGAAACAGGTGCGGGTGCGCCGGCTGCTGGTAGTGCAGGCTGTGTTACTGAATCCGTTGCCATGATAAATGTTCTCGCGAAAATAGTTATTGCAAAAAATAAGTAAGTCTAGAGGCTGTAAGAAACCAAGTCTAATTTAGCGAATGTCGCCATCCACATAGAACCATTGCTCGCCTTCGCACACGAAACGACTCACTTCGTGCAGTCGATGTGCACGCCCCCCCACTTTGTAGCGCGCCACAAACTCCACTACGGCGCGGTCTGGTTCCTGAAGAGTGTACTCATGGCGCTTTACCTCCAACCCCAGCCATTTTGTCTCAATTTTATCAACCATATCCAACGTGGCGGGGCGTGTTGAGGGATGCCAAGTTGCCAGTAAATAATCCTCGCGTCCCAATGTGTAAGCAACATAGCGGGAACGCATCAATGCTTCAGCGCTGGGGGCAGGCGTGTTGCCCTCGATATAACACCCGCAACAGTCGGTGAAGTTTTTATTGCTGCCGCAAGCGCAATCAGTTTGCATATCAATTAAGCAGACAATAGTGGCGGTTCATCCATCAGCGCGATCTGCTCGCGCAATTCGAGAATTCGATCTTGCCAATAGTGTTGAGTATTAAACCACGGGAAGGCTTGCTTGAAGGCTGGATCATCCCATCGCTGTGCCAGCCAGGCGGAATAATGAATCAGGCGCAAGGTGCGCAGTGCTTCGATCAGATGCAATTCACGTGAATCAAAATCGTAAAAATCTTCATACCCCGCCAGCACGTCATTCAACTGCCGCACCATGTCAACACGCTCACCCGACAACAACATCCACAAGTCCTGCACAGCAGGCCCCATGCGGCTATCGTCAAAATCAACAAAGTGCGGACCATCATCCGTCCACAGCACATTGCCCGCATGGCAATCTCCGTGCAAACGGAGTGATTTTACATTGCTACCGGCACGCTCAAAGCAATGCCGCACACCCGCCAGCGCCTGCTCTGCTACGCTGCGATAGGCAGTCTCAAGATCAGCCGGGATAAAATTATTGGTCAGCAAAAAATCAAGTGGTTTTACACCGAAGCTTGCAATATCCAGTATGGGTCGATGCTGATACGGCTTGAGCGCGCCTATGGCGTGGATGCGACCAAGAAAACGCCCCATCCATTCCAGCGTGTTTCGATCTTCCAACTCAGGCGCCCGTCCGCCGTGCTTGGAAAAAACGGCGAAGCGGAATCCTTCGAAGGTGTGCAGTGTTTTACCACCCAGCACCAACGCAGGTACCACTGGAATTTCGCGCTCGACCAACTCCTGCACAAAAGCGTGTTCTTCGAGTATGGCGGCATTGGTCCAGCGTTCCGGCCGATAGAATTTTGCTACCAGCGGCAAGCCTTCTTCCATGCCGACCTGGTAGACGCGGTTCTCATAGCTATTAAGCGCCAACAGGCGACCATCGCTGTAACAGCCCAGACTGTCCAATGCGTTCATAACGCAATCGGGGGTAAGTGAAGAGAAAGTGGGCGATGTCACCGATAAAGCACTTTGCGCAGACATTATTTTTTCGGGGGAGGGCTAACCTGAACCAGCCCCAAATCATTCCAACCTGTGTGACCCAAACAACGCAGTGTTTCAATGTTCTTGTCGAATATTTTCTCGGCCTCGGGAAAAGCCGACACCGCCTGCACCATACTCGCTTCACGCAGCAAATGCATCATGGGATATGGCGACCGGTTGGTGTAGTTTTCGATATCGTCAGGTTGCGTCCCGGCGAACTGATACTGCGGGTGAAAACTGGCCACTTGCAACGCACCTTCCAAATCCATGTCTTCCAATGCCGCATCGACTACATCAAGAAAATCGTTGTATTCGAAAAAATCAGTAAGCACGCTGGGGTGAATAAGCAAGGTTGTGTCGATATCTACTGCTGGTGTTTCGGCCAATACTTCCAGCTCTCGCATGAGGTCTCTTAGTAAGTCCTCATGCGTGACTGCATTGCTTACCACGTAGCGTATCTGATTTTTTACATGAACGGCCTTGGCGAACGGGCACAGGTTGAGGCCAATGACGGCCCGCTCCAACCACAGCTTGGTCGCAGATATGATTGTTTCGTCTGTTGTGATATTCATTTCAGGTGCTCTGGAACAGTTGAGTGATGCTCGCCATCACGGCTGACAATTTCGTAAAAAATTGATCAGCTTGGTCGGGGGCGGTTCGGTTAATTACCCGACTCTGCGTATTGGCGAATACATTTTTTAGCGATTGTATCCACCGGAACGGTGTGATGCAGGTGCGCGAACAGCAGGCTTGCCAGTAGCAGCACTGGTGCGGCCCGGACCATTGCCCGTGCGTGGCGCGGCCCGAGTACGACCATGACCTTGACCACCACGTCCTTGCCCTTGTCCTTGCCCACGTCCACTACCTTGACCGCGATTCTGACCGTTTAAAATAGGCTCTGCCTTGATGCGCGGATCTGGTTCGAAGCCGGGCACCTGCACAACCGGAATTTCGCGTTTGGTCAGTCGTTCAATGTCATGCAGCAGCTTATGCTCATCAATACATACCAGCGAACTTGCCTCACCTTCGCTGCCCGCACGACCGGTACGTCCAATGCGGTGAACATAATCTTCCGATATATTGGGCATCTCGAAGTTAACTACGTGCGGCAACTCAATAATGTCGATGCCCCGCGCAGCAATGTCCGTAGCCACCAGTACCTGTAGCTTGCCGGTTTTAAATTCCGCCAATGCACGGGTGCGCGCTGCTTGGCTCTTATTACCATGGATGGCCAGTGCCGGAATGTCGTCCTTGTTGAGTTGCTCAGCTAACTTGTTGGCACCATGTTTTGTGCGCGTAAATACCAGCACCTGATGCCAGTTGTATTCCTTGATAAGATGAGTGAGTAGCTCACGCTTTCTTTCGCGATCCACCGGGTAAACTTTCTGTGTAATCAGCTCTGCAGTAGCGTTGCGGCGCGCCACTTCTATCATCGCCGGTTTGTTGAGCAGTCCATCGGCCAGCATTTTGATCTCGTCGGAGAAGGTGGCGGAAAACAACAAGTTTTGCCGTTGCTTGGGCAATATAGCCAGGATTTTTTTGATGTCGCGAATAAAACCCATGTCCAGCATACGGTCGGCCTCATCCAGCACCAGAATTTCTACATGTGACAGATCCAGCGTTTTCTGCTGCAAGTGATCGAGCAAGCGACCGGGCGTGGCAACTAAAATATCCACGCGGCTTTTCAAGCGCTGTATTTGCGGATTGATGTTAACGCCACCAATCATCGTCATCGAAGTAAGTTTCAGGTATTTGCCATAATCGCGCACGCTCTCTTCTACCTGTGCGGCAAGCTCGCGCGTGGGAATAAGAACTAACGCGCGAATCGGTGCCTTACCGGTTACAGGTTTCGCAGAAGCAGTAAGACGTTGCAGAATAGGCAGGGTAAAACCAGCCGTCTTGCCGGTGCCGGTCTGTGCACCAGCCAGCAGGTCGCCGCCGGATAGCACAACAGGAATCGCCTGCGCCTGAATGGGCGTTGGCTCAGTGTAACCACGCTCGGTAACGGCTCGAACGAGTTCATCGGACAGGCCGAGAGCTGAGAAAGTCATAAATTATTCCTAGAAAAAATCGGCCTGTCGCCATTTACGGCGCCAGTCTTAGGCAGATAGAGTGTGGGTTTTAACCAGTATGGACAGTGGCAAGAAGACTAGAAACTAATACCACTTTTTTCGGATTATAACAGAATTGAATTTCGTTACCGGATAGATTGTATCTTGAGGGGAAGCGGGAACAGGTCTTACATATATTGTATAAACCACCTTCATCGTTTTATTTCATCACAGCGGATTTACTTTAAGTTGTGTGAGACCTGAGCCCACATGGTATCAATAATCTAATCACACAAAACTTGACGTAGCGCTGCTCCCAATTCAGTAAACTTGAATTGATAATCAGCACCTAACATCCGCCTGGGAATAACACGTTGACTGCCCAGCAGCAATTCAGACATTTCACCCAGCAAGAGCTTAAGAACCCATGCTGGTGCAGGTAGAAAAGCGGGACGATGAAGGGTTTTTGCTAGTGTTTGGGCAAATACCTGGTTAGTAACCGGGTTAGGTGCGGTCAGGTTAAATGGACCATTAAGCTCAGTGCTATTAAGTAATGCCAAGCAAATGGCCACATGGTCGTCGATATGAATCCAGGGCATCCATTGTTTGCCACTACCC
>NZ_CAKMLL010000046.1 GCF_927797785.1 Candidatus Nitrotoga sp. BS
AAGAAAAAACCTGAATTATTCAAGAAGCGCGTTTATAACCAGCCGGGACTTGACAAATTAGGTTAATTTCGCCTGGCTTGGTGGAGGGTTTTGCAAGAAGCTCTATATTAAAGCTGCCACATTTCTGCAGGATTAATTAACTTGCGGCCTTTTTTAGAGGCTCGATTATGCTGAGCCCATATGGCATATAAATCTGAATACTAAGTCTTTTGAAATCTTAACGGCGCATTGAATCGAAGAAATCAGCGTTGTTCTTAGTCGCTTTAATTTTATCCAGCAGAAATTCCATTGACTCCAACTCATCCATTGGGTAGAGCAATTTGCGCAATACCCAAATTTTTTGCAGAAGATCCGACTTAATCAGCAATTCTTCTCTGCGAGTACCGGAACGGTTGATGTTAATGGCCGGGTAGATGCGTTTCTCTGCCATGCGCCGGTCAAGATGAATTTCCATATTACCGGTGCCCTTGAATTCTTCGTAAATCACATCATCCATGCGAGAACCGGTATCCACTAGCGCCGTGGCGATAATGGTAAGTGAGCCGCCTTCTTCAACGTTACGAGCCGCTCCGAAAAACCGTTTAGGGCGCTGTAGAGCATTAGCATCAACACCGCCAGTAAGCACTTTGCCGGAAGACGGCACAACTGTGTTGTAGGCACGCGCCAGCCGCGTGATGGAATCCAGAAGGATGACCACATCCTTCTTATGTTCAACTAACCGCTTGGCTTTTTCGAGCACCATTTCTGCGACTTGGACGTGGCGCGTAGCAGGCTCATCAAAGGTAGATGCGACCACTTCACCGCGCACGCTACGACTCATTTCAGTTACTTCTTCGGGACGTTCGTCGATAAGCAGAACAATCAGATGTGCATCCGGGTTGTTTGCCGCAATGGAATGGGCGATGTGCTGCAACATCACGGTTTTGCCAGACTTGGGCGAAGCTACCAGCAACCCACGCTGACCTCTGCCAATGGGAGCAACAATATCAATGATGCGACCCGTAATATTTTCCTCGGCACGGATGTCTCGTTCCAGTGTCATTTGCTTAGTTGGGAACAATGGTGTCAGGTTTTCGAACAGTATCTTGTTCTTCGTATTTTCCGGAGCTTCGGAATTAACCTTGTCCACCTTTACTAAGGCAACGTAACGCTCCCCTTCTTTGGGAGTGCGGATCTCACCTTCGATCGAATCTCCAGTATGTAGATTGAAACGACGGATCTGGCTAGGACTAACATAAATATCATCCGGTCCCGCCAAGTAAGAAATGTCCGGCGAGCGCAAAAAGCCAAATCCGTCAGGTAACACTTCCAGTGTACCTTCACCGAAAATACTCTCACCCTTTTTTGCCTGGTTTTTTAGCAAAGCGAAAATCAGGTCCTGCTTGCGCATGCGGTTAGCGTTGTCGATCTGGTTTGTTGTTGCCATGCCAACCAGCTCAGTAATGTGTTTAGTCTTGAGGTCAGATAAATGCATATAGGAATGAATGATATTACGAAGTTGAAGGAACCTGCTCAGGGAGGTATACGGTTCGCACGCGGGATGCCGCTTGCCTTAACTATCTTGAGTATCAGTGTTTGTGAGTATGGTACAGCAGGATCTGCCAGCAATGAAAATACCGGCGGATAAGTCTAAATGATTTCAATATGGCTGTCAATAAATGCGGTGAGCTGCGATTTTGATAACGCGCCGACTTTAGTTTCCGCGATATTTCCGTTCTTGAACAACATGAGCGTGGGAATACCACGAACAGCATATTTTTGTGGAGTTTGCTGGTTTTCATCTACATTCATTTTGGCTACGGTCATGCGCCCAGAATATTCCTTAGCGATCTCTTCCAGAATCGGAGCGACACTACGGCATGGGCCACACCATTCTGCCCAGTAATCTACCAGCACGGGTAACGGTGCTTGAAGTACATCAGCTTCAAAGGTGGCGTCAGTAACATAACGGATGTGCTCACTCATGAATAATCTCGCTTTATAATTTAGAAGTTAAAGATACAATTGATTTAATGTAAAACAGAGTGAAGATGCGCCACAGAGGTTAGGGATGCATCCTAACTAAAAAAAGACAAGATGTGAAGGTGTTTGCGTATATTTTGTCACTAGTGTCCGGTTAAATTGAGACATCCCGACTGGGAAGCCTCAATTGATGGAGGTTCCAAAGGGCTCATGGATGTCCAGATTTGAATTTTAGCTTAAGTATTTGCGATACTTCCAGGTTTATGCAACTGGGGGTGACCAATGAACGTGGGCAAAACGCTGTTTGCGCAAGTCATGGAGTACGTGCCGTGGAAGAACTTCGGACGCATCATCGAACGGCACAATGACGACGCGGGTGTGCGCACCCTGGACTGCGCCGATTTGTTTCGGGTGATGGTTTTCTCGCAATTGATCTGGCGCGAGTCCTTGCGCGACATCAAGGCATGCCTACTGTCCAATCAAGCCAAGCTGTTTCTATGGGGTTGAAGAGCGCGCCAGCTCGTACTACGCTGACGGATGCGCTGAACAATCGGGACTGGCATATATATCACGCACTGGCTATGTGACTGATATTGCGAGCCAGAAAACTTTACGTCAAAGAACCGCTGGCCGTCGATCTCGACGCCACGGTTTACGCGCTGGATGCAACCACCATCGATCTTTGCTTGAGTCTGTTCGACTGGGCGCCGTTTCGATCGACCAAGGCGGCGGTGAAGATGCACACGCTGCTAGACTTGCGCGGCGCGATCCCTGCGTTCATCCATATCAGCAACGGCAAGATGGGAGACGTCAATGTACTCGATATATTGCTTATCAAAGCTGGTGCGTTTTACATCATGGATCGCGGGTATCTGGATTTTACCAGGCTGTACAAGATGCATCAGGCGGGTGCTTTCTTTGTAACTCGAGCGAAACGCGGTATGAACGGCCATCGCGTGTATTCGACCAAGACCGACAGGACCACAGGGGTGATTTGCGATCAAATGATTGCGCTGGACGGATTTTATGTGTCGAAGGGCTACCCCGAGCAGTTGCGGCGCATTCGATACCAAGACCCCGTGACAGGCAAGACGCTGGTCTTTCTGACCAACAACACGGCCTTTGTCACCCTTGACTATCGCCGCGCTGTACAAGAGCCGCCGGCAAGTGGAGCTGTTCTTCAAATGGATCAAACAGCATCTGCGCATCAAGCGTTTTCTGGGCGCGAGCGAGAATGCGGTGAAGACGCAAATCTGATGCGCCGTGCCCACCTAAGTGTTGATCGCTATCGTCAAAAAACTTCAATTGAATGCCTCGCTCTACACTTTGCTACAGATTTTGTCTATGTCTGTTTTTGAGAAAACTTATATTTAACAGGCCTTGCAGGTCGATGCCACCAGAACTATTGCAGCACCCGTCAATAACCAAATGAATTTGTTCGATTATTAACCGTACACTAGTGATATTTTGTGCAACTTTAATGTGTATCGCGTGTCAATCCGTTTTACCATCAAAGAGTGCTGTCTGTAGCCTGTCTCACGTTTTCCCCCTATTTTACAGTCTTGCTATGTTAGAGATACCTATCGTGGGATAGGCGGTGTGATGGAGGGTTTACGGGAATGGCAATCCATGAGCTGTTCGAATAGTGCCTACCAATATTCATGGCAGACTCTGAGGAAAAACCAGAAGACTGCGGGTACCGCTTTTAACCGTTGAAATTGGAGACGCCATTCATTTCATTGCTCGAAATCCCTTGCCAGTCCTGGCATCTGGCGATACACCCCTTCATTTAACCGGACACTACTGATAAAATTAAAAACGACGAAAAATTACTTTATAGTTTTTTTAATAGCTAGAGTAGGATGCACAAATCTAATTTTCACTAACGCTAGGAGCATGATCATGAAAACCGTTACTCCCCTGCCACTGGCAGACGGTGTGGCTTCGCTAGACAACCCGAGTACGCCAACCCAGTCCCGATATGTAATTTCGCCGGACGGCAATGAAGTCACTGACAGCACTACCGGCCTGATCTGGCGGCGTTACGCAGAAGGTATAAAGATCATTAACAATGACTGTAGTGGGAACGCGACCGCTTTTAACTCAGATCAGGCACAAAGCTGGGCTAAGAACGAAGCCTTAACCAGTGGCAAACCTTGGCGCCTCCCTAGTCTAAAGGAGCTGTCAGGCATCGTGGATCCTAGCTGCTGTAACCCGGCGATTGATACGGTCGCCTTTCCGGGAACGCCAGGGTCTCCTTTTTGGTCAGCTCCGCCTGCGGCTGGTGAGTCTTCTTATGCTTGGGGAGTCAATTTCGATTATGGCTATGTGGATTATGGCTCGGAGCATAACAGCGCTGGCTATCGGGTGCGCTTAGTGCGCTCCAGCGAATAATTTGGCGCATAGCGATTAGGGTATTTAAGGTCAGCCAACACCACTATCAAATACCCACCTCGCTGCATTTTCGCCCGAAGACTTATTCCACCACTGATTATAATTATCAATCAAGGTTTAAACCATCGGCTTTAGCCGGTCAGCTTTAGCTGCGGCAATATGCCGCACGAATGGAGGTGTGGTATGGAATACAGATACGGCAGTCATACGGTGTTTCAAATTGAGTAGCACTTTGTCTGGGTAACGAAGTATCGCTACAAGGTGCTGAATGGAGAGGTGGCGGAGCGAATCCGAGACTTGGTGGGAGGGACATGCGAAGCCTTTGAAATTTGGATCGTCAAAGGTGTTGTGAGTAAAGATCATGTACACATCCTCGTGAGTTGTCCGCCTACCACGGCACCCAGAGAGATCATGAGGCGAATCAAAGGGCGCACATCGAGCAAGCTGTTTGAAGAATTTCCGCACCTGAAAAAGAAATATTGGGGCATGCACTTTTGGGCGAGAGGGTACTTTTATGCCACGGTAGGCCAGATGACGGAAGCAATGATAGAGTAATATTTGAGCATCATTTTGAGCCTAAGCCGAACGATGGTTTTAAAATGGAACCCGATTAGGACGCGTCGTTTAGGCGACGCGTATCCGGACTTTAAGTCCGTAATTCAAACCCTCCGGCTTTAACCGATGGTTATTTAGTTTAGAATTAATACCATTGAATTATACTTAGACATGATACCTAAGCAGTAATAATTTGCTCCAGAACATGTGCCATGTCTTTGTGCCAATCTGGGAGAACCAGACCAAACGTTTTTCGCAATTTTTCACTATCAAGCTTGGAATTGGACGGACGCGGTGCAGGTAATGGATAGTCGGTGCTGGCGATTGCTTCAATTGCAGTCGACTTTAAGCGTAATTCAATTCCTAACTTTTCAGCATAAGTAATGACGTATTTGGCATATTCGTACCAAGTGGTCTCACCAGCGGCAACCAAATGATATATGCCATAGGGAAAGCTTTCTCGATTCACTTCGTTCCAATATCGGGCAATAACCTGAGCGGTCACATCAGCAATTAAATGTGCCGATGTCGGAGCACCATGCTGATCAGCTATTATGCTGAGCGATTCCCGCTCTTTAGCGAGCCTGAGAATCGTCTTGGCGAAATTCCCACCGTGCGCGCCGAATACCCAGCTTGTACGAAATATCAAATTGCGGCAACTAGCTGCTGTAATTCCACTTTCGCCCGCAAGTTTACTTGTACCATAAACCGACTGAGGGTTTGGGATATCGTCTTCTACATACCAACCAGACTGGAGACCATCAAACACGTAATCAGTCGAATAATGCACGATCAATGCGCCTACAGAGGCTGCCTCTTCTGCGAGCACACTGGGTATAGTGGCATTAATCAGGTAAGTAATTTGCGGTTCGCTTTCGGCTTTATCTACTGCGGTGTAAGCCGAAGCATTCACAATAATATCGGGCCGTAGCTGACGCACAATCTCTCGTACTTGCGATAAATCAGCCAAATCGAAATCTTGTCGGCCAAAGGCATGTACCAAGCCCAAAGATGACAATGTTTTTTGCAGTTCGAAGCCAACTTGGCCATTCTTACCAAATAATAAAACAACAGGTTTCTGCAACATCATCATTAGCCCTATTTATTCAGAAATTATTTAATATAAAAATAATTATAAATTTTTACAGCAAGCAGCTAGACAGTACATTACCCTGTTCCTGGCCAAATAACCGCTGCTCATTATTGACTGAAGATGGCGCATGAATATTTCCCTTATGAACTGGTATGCATCATGTGCTTACACCTCACGAGCAGCAAATAAGCTTCATGAATTCGCATGTTACCTGCACAAAATTCATTAAAGATCAGGTTACCGCCGCCAAAAATGCGGGGTGAAAATAATCAGCACGGTAATTATTTCAAGGCGCCCGATCAGCATGGCCACAGTGCATACCCAAGTCTGAAAATCGCTCAATACCCCATAGTTGCTTGCCGGACCCAATATCCCCAAAGCAGGACCAACATTGTTGATACAAGCAACTATCCCAGAAAAAGCAGATAAAAAATCCAACCCACTTATCACGAGCGCAAAGGTCAATACAACTACACTCATGAAGTAAAGAAAGATAAAGCCCAGCACCGAGAACACTATGTTGTCGGCCACTACGCGGCCACCTATTTTTAACGGATTTATCGCGGCCGGATGTAACAGCTTAAGGAACTCACGCCCTGCCTGCTTAATCAGAATGAGCGTGCGAATCATTTTAATACCACTACCGGTAGAGCCGGAGCTGGCTGCAATACAACTTAAAAAAAGCATCCACAGCGGCGCAAATATGGGCCAAAGGCTAAAATCTGTACTGGAAAAGCCACAGTTAGCCGCAATCGATACCAAATTAAAGCTAGCATACCTCAGCGCAGCCCAGAAACTCGGATAAACATTCTGCCACCATAAAAATGTACCAATGGCAAAACAGCTTACTACTAGGATGATAGCAGTGCCAAGGCTCTCAGTATCAAGCAAATAGAGTTTCAGATTTTTTTTTCGCCATACTCGAAAATGTGTCGCAAAATTCATTGCTGCCAGCAGCATGAATATGGTCATCACTAATTCAATAGTGGAAGAGTTAAAATATCCAACACTAGCGTCATGCGTGGAAAAACCTCCCAGCCCCACCGTAGTGAATGCATGACAAATAGCATCTAGCCAAGACATTCCTGCCAAGTGCAGCGATATGATGCAAACCACCGTAATGCATAAATATACCAGCCACAAATTACGAGCTGTTTCTGCAATGCGCGGGGCAAGGGTGGTATCTTTCATCGGACCGGGCATTTCCGCCTTATATAATTGACGACCACCGACACCCAGCAAGGGCAAAATTGCCACCACCAATACGATAATACCCATACCTCCTAGCCAGCTTAATTCGTGCCGCCACAAGTTGATGGCGGGCGGCAAAGCGTCCAATCCAGTCAACACGGTTGCGCCCGTGGTTGTCATGCCAGACATCGTTTCAAAATAGGCATCGGTGAAAGACAAACCATTGATCAGTAGCAATAACGGCATCGTGGCAAAAGCAGGCATCGCCGTCCACATCATCACTACTAGGAAATAGCCGTGCCGGATAGAGAGTTCACCTTTGTTATGGCGCGTAAGCAGCCACATCAGGCTGCCCACCGCAAGAGTCATTACCATCGCCAAGGCAAAGTCTATCAATGTGCCATCGTGATAAATATACGATGTAAAAATAGGCAAGATATACGTGATGCTGAACATGACTAACATCATGCCAAGCGCGTGAATAAGGGTCAGCAAGCGTTGCATTAAAAGAACCCTATGCCGACCTGGAACAATCTCTCAACCTTGCTGATTATCTTTTTGTTGATCACGAATACGATGACATGGTCGTCCGCCTCAATCACTGTGTCGTGGTGTCCCATGATCACCAGCTTGCCCCGCACTATCGCACCGATAGTCGCACCCTTAGGCAGCTCAATTTCATCAATGCGCCGCCCCACAACTTTAGACGAATGTCGCTCGCCATGCACCACCATCTCTAGCGCCTCTGCTGCTCCACGCCTAAGCGCATGCACCACTACCACGTCGCCTTGGCGCACGTAGGCCAGCAACGAGCCGATCGTTACGTGGGACGGTGACAGTGCAACATCTATCTTCCCGCCCTGCACCAATTCGACATACGAACTGCGGTTGATTAATGAGATGACTTTGCGCGCTCCCCCCTTCTTTGCTAGCAGCGCGGACATAATATTGTTCTCATCATCATTAGTCAGAGTACAGAATACATCCACATCGGCTATATGTTCGGAGGCTAGCAAATTCTCATCGGTTCCATCGCCACAAAGCACCAGCGTCTGGGTCAATTCAGCTGCCAGGCGCTCACATGCCTTCTTGTTATGTTCAATAAGCTTAACCTGATAATCACGCTCCAGTGCTTGCGCCAGCCTACGTCCTATATTGCCCCCACCTACAATTACCACGCGTTTAGATGGCTTATCCATATGACACCATTCTTTCAACACCGTGCGGATATGTTCGGTTGCAGCAATAAAGAAAACCTCATCGCCTGCCCTTATCACCGTACCACCTTCTGGAATAATTGGTCTATCATGGCGAAAAATTGCCGCAACCCGGGTGTCAACATTGGGCATATGTGTATGGAGGTAACGCAATTCCCGCCCAATCAGCGGTCCGCCTTCAAATGCCTTGACCGCAACCAGAGACACCCTGCCATTAGCGAACTCCAACACTTGCAGGGCTTCTGGAAACTCAATCAATTTATTGATGTAATCAGTGAGTATTTGTTCAGGGCAAATGGAAAAATCGACACAAAAATTTTCAGCACTAAATATTTCGGGATGTTCCAGATAATTTGCGGCGCGAATGCGCGCAATCTTGGTCGGGGTGTTATACAAACTGGCGGCAAGCTTGCAGGCCACCATGTTAACCTCATCGCTTTGCGTAACGGCTAACAACATATCAGCATCTGCAATTCCAGCCTGCTCCAGTACAGAAGGGTGGGACGCATTTCCCACCAGGGTACGTAGATCAAAGCGGTCTTGTAGCAGGCGCAGTTTTTCCGCGTCAGTATCAACTATGGTTATATCGTTGTCCTCTCCAACCAAACTCTCCGCTACTGTTGAACCAACCTGCCCAGCTCCGAGTATCAATATCTGCACGTCAATCGCCTTTTATGATGTCCAACTCATTTGTAACCGCCTGACGTGTGTTGGCCATAATGCGTTACCGGCATAAAACATACAGGCTGTTGCGGCTCAAATTGGATTTGCTGCTTACAAACTTGGCCTCTATCGTCTCTGTACAAATATCTCAGCCGCACAGCACGGGAAATTTATGTGCCTCAGCTCAATGGGCCATACTCAATTCTGCGGAATGAATTCAGGTTTATACTTCGATTTTCCATTTAATAGAACAACCCATGCTGGGGATCTGCTCTAGCGGACCCTTGCCAGTTTGCGCCACTTGCACCATAGCATTGAACAAATCACGCGGCACATGCGGTACTGCCTCCTTGCGTGAGGCATCCAGTCGACCACGGTATTGCAATTCCAGATGAGCATTAAACCCGAAGAAATCTGGCGTACATACCGCTCCGTAATCTTTAGCAACTTGCTGTGTCTCATCCCATACATAAGGAAATGGATAAGCGTATTGCTGGGACACTTTCTGCATATTCTCAAGTGAATCTTCTGCATATTCTGCAGAATCATTTGACATGATGGCAATGCTGTTAATGCCATGCTGCAACAATTCGTGTGTATCCCTCACAATGCGATCACGGATGGATTTTACATAGGGGCAATGGTTGCAAATAAACATCACTAACAGTCCATTCTTGCCACATGTGTTTCCTAGGGTGTAACGCTTCCCATCCACACCCAGCAAGTTAAATTCATGAGCCTTCCGGCCAAAATCGCAAACAGGTGGCTGCAAACTCACCATTTAATCTCTCCTTAACAACAGTTTTCGGGGGGTGGGAGGGCAAATCCCAAGCGAAAAAATGCAACATAGTAATATATTTATGATGCTGTTTGAAATAAAAGCCGTCCGACATTAATAACCACGTGGGTCACTTGAACCTGGCTAACTGTCATTGGCAGATGTTCAATTCCACGCAACCATATCCTGCTCCTCTTGCGAGAAGCAGCCAAAATCGCAGCCCTTGAGCAAGAATTGGCACAGCGAACGATCGACTGACCGTTTTATGGCCAGATACGCTTGCGCATAGCCAAAACTTTTTGCCGCAGAACCGTCATTCACACCCTCGCTGAGACTGACTTCCCAATGCCTTAAGATCCAGCCGACCTTCAAACTCCGGTGGCCGGTATGGATACTGACCATCTTCGGAATATGCTCTCCTCTGTTATAACACCACGCTCGCGGACGACATTCGGCATGTCCAGACCGACCGCACAACCAGCAAATCACTATGGCACGCAGCTCCCCGCGCACTATCGCGTAGATGGCGGCGCAGATTGTTTAGTAAAAACATTGCTGAAGGGCTTCCAAAAAACATGGCAACTAGTGTGCCAGCAATCTGCTTAGGTGTGAATAGTCAACTTGCAGATAGCAGGTAACCTTCCCCCTTCCCCCTTCCCACTGCCTAGTGTCCAGTCGCAGTTTGCGCTCAAAGCCCGTAAAAACCAAAATTTATCGTGTCTATTCCGGGAGTGACTCGCAAGTTCAATTGCAAAATTATCACCCCTAAGCCAGTCGTCACGACCCAAATGCGCCTGCACGCGTTTTAACAACCAGCGATTGCAAGTTGAGCTTCACTCCATCAATTTTGAATCCTTGGTTACCGGAAAAACATCATGCGCGTCTAGTTTGGAACTATGTAAAACTGCGGAACCACTAAAGCATATATGACGCCATCAAAACACGACAAGGTTGCGCAGTGCGAAGGAAATCAAACTGTCATCAAGGCAAAACAGCAGTGGAAGTAAACGCCTCCAGCACGGATGCGAAGCCAACGGTCACGAAGAGGGGAGGCGGTGGGTTTCGTCTGGCCTGCAACACCCAGTTCTCTTCGGGCTGTGACAGCCAAGTCATTATTGGCGTGGATGGTGCAAGCTGTGGCAACGATATGGGTCAACTCGCACCGATGAGTGAATGAATACAGAAGGGTTGTGTATGTATGCCCAATTAGTGGCTTGTGAACGGAGGTTATTCCAAGCACAAACAGATCGTGCGGTATCAGACAAAACCACGGTATACGCGCCGGTTTCGGATGCAAAGAGATCAAAAAAGGTCAACTGATGACGTTGACAAAGCAGATAAAATCATCGAGAAAATCATTGACAAGCACACCCCCGAATGGGAATTAACGATAAGGTATCAGGAAAATAGAAAAGCGGCTTCTCGCAAAATTTGATTTCAGAGGTATCCTGTAAATAATTAGCCACACAGACACTGCCTGCAAACTATAATTGCACATCACTTTATCTATGTAAATTTATGAATAACTCAATATCCCATTTGTGGGTTGCGTTCCTGCTCGCAGGCTTTACAAACCATGCTCTTGGCGCAGATGTTTCATCAGTACCAGCCTCACCTGTAGTGACACAAGTTACTCTACCTGCCGCTCTGCCATCTGTATATACGCGCCGCCAAGCCAGACGCGCAGCTCCCCATGCAGTAATTAGCTTAAAAAATCCATCGTTCAACCCTGACCAGCACGGCAAGATAAATGGCTGGACAGCGATTGAGCACGGCTCAGGCAATTCTTATACCTTTGTGGCTGATCCAGAAAATGCACTTTCTATGCCGAGTAGCGTGCGAATTAAGCGCCAGGGCTCTGAACCTTATGGTTTGCTCCAACAATCGATCGGCGTCCATCCCTCATGGCACAACAAGACAGTGCGGCTCTCTGGCTCGCTTAGAGGCGTGGACATCAACGGAGCTGGTGGCGCATTCGTCCTTCGTGCAGATGACGGAAGTGGCCAAATCTTGGCCTGGAATTTCATGCAAAATTCCCGCGTGAAAGGCACGCAAGACTGGAAAAGTTACACTGTCGAATTAAAAATCCCACCTTCTGCTTATTCTCTAAAAGTCGGCGTAATGCTGGAAGATGACGGGACACTGTGGGCAGATAACTTGGCCATCGAATTGATAGATTAATTCGAGTAACGCCGTATTGTGTCGAAGCGGGGTAAGCAGGCAAGTGGCAAAACGACTGCTAGTAAAATTGCGATTTTTAGAAGCGTCCTTTATAAACAAGCGGGACTTGAAAGTTAGGTAGGTACGCTCTTGATCCTAGCAATGCGTATTACCTCGTGTATCCCACGCAGGCCGCGCATCACGTTGGCCAAGTGTGTTCGGTCGCTCACCTGTAAAGTGAAGTACAGCGTAGTGTAATTACCTTCGTTGGTAAAGTGGACGTTTTCGATGTTAGATTCGGCACCGGCAATCACTGCTGCCACCTTGGCCAGGACGCCACGCTGATTAGCTACGATCAACTTAACACTCACCTCAAAGGGTCTGTTAATGTGCTTGTCCCAAACCACATCCAGCCATTTGTCCATGCCGCCGCGTCCCTTGCATAACAAAGGACAGTCATGTGTATGAACTACCAATCCTTGGCCTTTCTTTATAATGCCGATAATAGGATCCCCTGGAATTGGCCGACAGCATTTAGCGAACTGTACTGCCATACCTTCCGTGCCAAGGATAGTAATTACGCCACTGAATGCGGGATGTTCTTGTGTACCGGCCTCTCCAATACGTGCAAGCTGACGTGCAATAACCATGTCGTGGCGGCGTCCCAGAGCAATGTCAGCAAAGATTTCTTCGCGCGATTTTACACCGGTATCCTTAAGCAGCTTTTCCCATTGGTTGCTGTCAATATCATTTTTATTAAGTCCAAGTGAAGTTAGAGCTTGGTTCAGCAGGCGTTCCCCAAGTGCGGAGGATTCATCAAAGTGCATTGTTTTGAGTGCATGGCGAATGTGGCTGCGCGCCTTACTGGTGACTACATAGCTGAGCCATGCGGGATTGGGGTGAGCATGTGTCACGGTAATGATTTCCACACGGTCGCCATTTTTCATCTCGGTACGTAATGGTGCCAGCTCGAAATTTACTTTGACAGCTACACAGCGATTGCCAATGTCAGTATGCACGCTGTAAGCAAAATCCACAGCAGTTGCGCCACGTGGCAGCGCGAGAATTTTTCCTTTAGGTGTAAACACGTAAACTTCATCCGGAAATAGATCTACCTTCAGGTGCTCAAGAAATTCCACCGAATCGCCGCTTTGGCTTAAGCTTTCCAATAAGCTTTGCAGCCACTGGTGGGTTTGCTTGTGCAGATCATTGAATGATGTTTGCGTGGTCTTGTATAACCAGTGCGAGGCGACACCAGCCTCTGCGACTTTGTGCATTTCCTGAGTGCGAATCTGAACCTCAATCGGGGTACCATATGGCCCAAACAGGGTAGAATGCAGAGACTGATAGGCGTTTGCTTTGGGTATAGCAATATAATCTTTAAATTTTCCTGGAATCGGTTTATATAGAGCATGTAGCAATCCCAACACCAAGTAACAAGAGGGCACGTCATCCACCATCACACGAAAACCATAAATGTCCTGCACTTGGGAGAAGGCAAGTGATTTTGCCTGCATTTTCATATAGATACCATATAGATGTTTTTCTCGCCCTTGTATTTGGGCAGTGATGTGATGCTCATCCAGGCGTTGGCGAATGGCTTCCTGGATTTTTCCTACAACCTCACGACGATTACCGCGTGCAACTTTGAGAGCCTTGGACAGAACTTCATAGCGCTTGGGATACAGATGCTTGAAGCTCAAGTCTTCCAATTCATGATAGATGGCATTGAGACCCAAGCGGTTAGCAATGGGTGCATAAATTTCCATAGTCTCGCGCGCGATGCGTTCGCATTTTTCGCGAGACATCGATTTTAACGTGCGCATATTATGCAGACGATCGGCCAATTTAATCAGAATGACGCGCACATCACGCGCCATCGCTAATAGCATTTTGCGGAAATTTTCCGCCTGTGCATCCTCCTTGGTCTGAAATTCAATCTTGTCAAGCTTACTCAAGCCATCAACCAGTTCGGCTACCGATTTGCCAAATATCTTGGCTACTTCTTCATTACTGATATGTGTATCTTCCACCACATCGTGCAACAATGCAGCCATGATGGCTTGCGGATCAAGATGCAGCGGGGTGAGAATTCGAGCAACCGCGATGGGATGCGAAATATAGGGCTCACCGGACCTGCGTAGCTGACCTTCGTGTGCCTCGCCACTAAACTTAAGTGCCTGTCGGATCTGTTCGACATCCTTAGACTTCAGGTAGGCGGAGACCTCCTGTAAGAGAATTTCGGCGTCGGACATACATGCACCTCCAGAATTTAGATTTGCGAGCATTTGCTATACAGATTATCTGCTAAAGTATTCGTCCAAACTGCGTACTTGATTTAGGTCACCTCTAAAATCTAATTTTGCGAGCAGCCGCTTTGCGACTTGTCTGCTTATCCCGTTTCGCCACAACACGGCGTACTCGAAAAAAATTATCACTTCATATCAATAAGAAGTCGCGCTAAAATTACTCACTCTTGCCTACCGTCTAATAATTTAGCTGAGCAGATCCATTTGGTTATCTATTGGTCTCGGCTACAACTTTTACTTATTTGACCGCTAAGTAATTTATAACATATCTTTCTAGGAAAACAATTAGGTTCTGAATATGAATATTTAAT
>NZ_CAKMLL010000047.1 GCF_927797785.1 Candidatus Nitrotoga sp. BS
TCATTCGTGCCAACAGTCGATTAAGTTCCAAACAGAATGGCGCACTACACTAGCAACTTGTCGGACTTAAAGGAAAGCGGCTGACAATTTACCCTCGCTCGGTTAAGCTTTCACTACGACTCTTTAAGTCTGACTGGCTGCTCGTGCAGCAGCCCTTAACAGAGGAAATAATTACTCGGTTTTCTATGGTTTCAGAAAAACCACAGATGACTTTACCTTCATTTGAAGCGCCTTGCCCATTCTGGCTCGTTTGCCAAAATGAGTTTGCAGATCAGTATCTGATAGATCAATAGACTGCTCGCGGTTCCCGTTACTGGTAATGACAGTAACTTTTGGCTTGGCCGCTACTATGATTGCCGCAGCCATCTCATCACCATCCGCGATACCCATTACTACGACCCCCTTGCCGCCACCTGAAAGCTGCTTCATTTCAGCCAGAGCGAAAGCGAGCAACCGACCCGAACGGCTTGATGCGATGACCAGTGATTGTTCAGATGGGGTGAATATAGCGGGTGGAAGAATTTGCGCATCGGCAACATTGATGAATTGCTTTCCAGCCTTGTTGCGTCCAAGCATATTCCCGATCGAGCAAGTAAAACCGTAACCGGCAGAAGTGGACCAAAGTATGTGTTGCTCGGCAGCACCACATATCACATGAACAATTTTCGCGCCAGTTGCCACGTCGATTAGCGAGTTCAGTGGCACGCCATCACCACGACCGGTCGGAAGTTGGTGCACGGGGATGCTGCACACCCTGCCGTTACTGCAAATCACAACGCAATGCTCTGTTGTGCGGCACTCGAAGACGCCGAGCAATCCATCGCCATCCTTGAACGAAACACCAGACAGATCGAGACCATGCCCCTGTCGTGTTCGCCCCCAATGCTTCTTGGAAATCATCACCGTTACCGGCTCGTCTACAATCTGGGTCGTCAGTGCAACACGTTCTGCCTGCTTGATAAGCGTGCGGCGATCGTCACCGAAAGTCTTTATATCCTCATTGATCTCTTTTGCCACAAGTTTGTGCATTAATAAACTAGAACCAAGAAGCTTGTTCAGTTCCTCGCCCTCGTTCTTCAACTGTTGCAGCTCGCGCTCAATCTTGATGCCTTCCATCTTGGCCAATTGGCGCAGCCTGATTTCAAGGATGTCATCGGCTTGCCGCTCGGACAGCGAGAATCGCGCTATCAGTGCCGCTTTTGGCTCATCAGACGCACGGATCAAAGCGATCACCTCATCCAGATTGAGATAGACAATCATGCGCCCATCCAAAATGTGGATACGGTCATTGACCTGGGCAAGACGATGCCCGCACCGGCGACGTACCGTGGCTACGCGGAACTGCGCCCATTCACGGATGATTTCGGTGAGTGGCTTTTGCTTCGGTCGCCCGTCGATGCCTATCATCACCATGTTAAGCTGAAGAGAGCTTTCTAAACTGGTGTGAGCCAGCAGTATGGTCATCAGCTCATCAACTGATTGTCGGCTCGATTTTGGTTCGAATACCAGGCGAACTGCATGGTCTTTGTCTGACTCGTCGGCCACCCTGTCCAGCACAGACAAGAGAAGCTGCTTGTTCTGTGCCTGTTCCTGCGTCAAAGTTTTCTTGTTGGGCTTGATCTTTGGATTCGTCAGCTCCTCGATTTCTTCCAATATTTTTTTGGTGGAAGTGCCATGCGGTAGCTCGTAGATAGCCACACGCCACTGACCACGGGCCATATCCTCAATCATCCAGCGGGCGCGCATCTTCAGCGAGCCGCGCCCGGTTCTGTAGCACTCTCTTATGTCCTGTGCCGAGGAAATAATTTGCCCCCCGCTGGGCAAGTCCGGGCCGGCAATCAAGGCTAGCAGTTCTTCATCGGAGCAATCCGGGTTTTTGACGCACAGTGCGGCCGCCGCGCCAACTTCCCGCAGGTTGTGTGACGGTATTTCCGTAGCCATGCCCACGGCGATACCGGATGCGCCGTTGAGCAGCACCATGGGTAGTCGCGCAGGCAGCATGGCTGGCTCTTGGAAATGGCCGTCATAGTTGGTTTTCATATCGACCGTACCCATGTTCAGCTCGGACAGCAGCAGATCTGCTATGGGTGTCAGACGTGTTTCCGTGTAACGCATTGCCGCCGCGTTGTCACCATCGCGTGAGCCGAAGTTACCTTGGCCATCAACCAGCGGATAACGCAGGGAAAAGCCTTGAGCCAAGCGCACCATCGCCTCATAGGCAGATGAATCACCGTGCGGATGGAATTTACCCAGAACTTCGCCCACGACGCGCGCAGATTTCACGTAATTGCTGTTGTGAGCCAATCCCATTTCACGCATCGCGTAAAGAATACGTCTTTGAACAGGCTTTTGCCCGTCGCATACGTCCGGCAGGGCACGCCCCTTGACGACCGAAACGGCGTATTCCAAATAGGCACGCTCGGCATACTGTGCAAGTGGCACAGAATCACCATCGGGCACAGGGGGAAGCGGAGAGAACTGGCGAATATTTCCGCCGCCGCCATTGGTCGCAGCTGGCTCAGCAATGTGTTGTCCGTCCGTGATCTTCACTTTGCCCAATCGCTGTTCTTCATCAGTCATGTCAAATAGTTGGATTTGTTTAAGATCAGACATCGACATTTACTTCGTTCCCGTGATATTCGAGCCAAGCTCTCCTTGAGCCTGACTCCTGTTTAGCCATGAGCATGGTCATAATTTGCTCCGTCGCTGTAAAAGAAGCGTTGTCCAGCTCGACGCATAACGCTCGACGCGTATCCGGGTTCATAGTTGTGTCCCACAGCTGATCAGGATTCATTTCGCCCAATCCTTTGAAGCGTGAGATTGACCAGGCTCCTTCACGTATCTTGTCTTTTCTCAAGCGGTCTTCTATCGACACGAGTTCGTCTTCATTCAGTGCGTATATCTTGCGCATCGGCTTTTTACCTTGAGCAGGAACATCAACGCGGAACAGAGGCGGCTGTGCGAGAAAGATATGTCCGTTCTCGACTACACGCGGGAAATGCCGGAAGAACATCGTCAATAGCAAGGTTGTAATATGGGAGCCGTCCACGTCGGCATCGGACATAATGTAGATGCCTTTGTAGCGCAGACCAGACAGGTCAACTTTATCATTCATTCCGTGTGGGTCCACCCCGATCGCCACGGCGATGTCATGCACTTCCGCATTGGCGAACAGCCTGTTACGGTCGACCTCGAAAGTGTTGAGCACCTTTCCGCGCAAAGGAAGGATGGCCTGAAACTCTTTATTCCGCCCTTGCTTGGCGGATCCGCCAGCGGAATCCCCCTCAACAAGAAATAGTTCGTTCCGCTCCGGATTGAAATCTGCCGCATCGGTGAGCTTGCCTGGAAGCACGGCCAGAGAAGACCCCTTTTTTTTCTCCACTTTCTGTGCCGATTTCATTCGGCTCTGCGCCTGCCTGATTGCAATCTCCGCGATGCGTTTGCCATACGCGATGTTTTCGTTCAGCCACAGCAAAAGCGGGTCACTAACCATCGTCGACACCAGCTTCAATGCACTGCGCGATATCAGCTTTTCTTTTGTTTGCCCTTGGAATGAAGGGTCGAGTACCTTGGCGGATAAAACAAAACTGGCGCGATTGAACACGTCGTCAGAAGTCAGCTTTACCCCTTTTGGCATCATGCCGTGCAGTTCGATGAAGCCCTTAACAGCGTTGAACACACCGTCGCGCAAACCGGAATCGTGCGTTCCTCCAGACCAGGTTGGAATAAGATTTACGTAAGACTCTCTGGTAATGGCACCTTCCTCAGTCCAGGCAACTGCCCATGACGCGCCTTCGCCCTCGGCGAAGTTATCGTCCCCTCCCCTGGGGATAAACCGTTCCCCTGAAAAAATGGGTGCGGCAAGCATGTTATCTTCTTCCTGAGAAGACAATGTCTCGGTAAGATAGCCACGCAGCCCGTCAGGGTAAGACCAAGACTTGGTTTCGCCGGTACTTTCGATACTAAAAGTAATATTCACGCCTGATAGCAATACCGCTTTCGAACGTAGGACACGCTCCAGCTGCACCATATTAATAGTTGGCGCATCGAAATACTTGGCATCTGGCCACACTCTTACGGTGGTGCCGGTCTTGCGCTTCGGGCAGTCTCCCTGTTTAAAAAGCGGTTTAAGCGCGACCCCATCATCGAAGCGTATACGGTACTCGCCGCCATCGCGCTGCACGATGATTTCAACAGCCGTTGAAAGGGCGTTGGTTACCGCGACGCCGACACCGTGCAATCCGCCTGAAAACTGGTATGCGCCACCGGCATCCTTGTCGAACTTGCCTCCGGAGTGCAACACGGTAAATGCCACCTCGACGACCGAAACACCCTCCTCCGGGTGGATGCCAACCGGGATTCCCCTGCCATCGTCCTGAACGGATACTGAACCATCGGCAAATGCTGTTACGGTGATATTTTTGGCGAATCCGGCCAAAGCCTCGTCGCAGGCATTATCGACTACTTCGGTGATAATGTGGTTGGGATTGTCCAGTGTCGTATACATACCGGGACGCTGACGCACGGGTTCTAACCCGCGCAGAACCTTAAAGGACGACTCATCATAATTAACGCTCAACTGATACTCCTATGTTTCGAAGATGTGCACCGTAAGGCGCTCGGGATACCGCATATCAATTCGCACGAACCGCAAATGGCCGAACGCAAAGTTGGAAAATTGCATACATGAAGCCATAATCTTCGGGAAGAAAGGTGCGCTACAATACATTGTGATTGTTCATTTTGCTACAACTTGAATTCCAGGAGAAAAATTATGTGGCTATCAATGGAAAGGAGGATTTCATGGCAGCACTGACACCTCAAGCTTTTGCTAAGGATTATGAAAACGGGATGAAATTTATCGACCGCAAAGACTATATCAAAGCTGCTGAATCATTAAAAAAAGCGGCGGAACATGGACATGTGGAAGCGCAATTTTATCTGGCAGGTATGTATGCCGATGGCCAAGGGGTTAGAAAAGACCACCAACAGGCTATGCATTGGTATCGTAAGGTCGCCGACAAGGGTTTTGCGGAGGCTCAATTCAACTTGGGCGTTATGTATTACAAAGGCCAGGGCGTTGAACAAGACTACGAGCAGGCTGTGCATTGGTATAACAAGGCTGTGGAGAAAGGAGATGCATTAGCACAGTACACGTTGGGCATCATGTACGAAAAAGGTCAAGGCGTTACGCAAGATTACAAGCAGGCTGTGTCATGGTTTAACAAAGCCGCAGAGCAGGGAATTGCGCAGGCACAATACAAACTGGGCGTTATGTACGAAGAAGGCAACGGCGTTGTTCAGGATGACGAGCTTGCTGCACTCTGGTATGGCAAGGCCGCAGAGCAAGAGGTCGTACATGCGCAATTTAAACTGGGGTTCATGTACGACAACGGCATAGGCGTTCCTCAGGATACTCAGCAAGCCGTTTTTTGGTGGAACAAGGCTGCAGAACAGGGCGATGTGGAGGCCCAAAATAATCTTGGAGTCATGTACGACATGGGTTTGGGCGTTCCCCAAGACTACGTTGAAGCACATAAATGGTTCAATATTGCTGGCGCAGGCGGCAAGTGGTTTAAAGTTGCGGGTGAATGGGTCAACAATATTGCGGGCCTGGGTGATGACGCAGATATAGGTAGCGGCTTGGGGATTGTGGAATCATTTATGACGCCAGCTCAAATTACCGAAGCTCAGCGACGGGCCAGTGAGTGGATGATGAAACATAAAAAGTAATACGTTATTTCGAAAAATTCCCGAATATTCTGGCTTTAGGGTGCCTTTAAAAAAAGTTTCCAGGCTAGGCAAGGTACAAGTAAAAAATTTAAGCGTAGTAGATTGGGCTTCTTTTCATTCAGCCTAACCGAGCTGCACCTGATCGAGTATGGCTTAATTCACGAAAGAATTGACATTGGAACGTTCGTTCCATAAGATGACCTAACTATGGATAACAATGCTAATTACCTTGCCAAACTTCAGGACTATTATGCTGAAAATGGCGTACTACCGCCCTACTCTACCATTATGTTGTTAATGGGATTTAAATCGAAATCGCCTGTGGCCGCTCTGGTGGCCAAATTGAAATTGGCAGGTTTCCTTGAGGCGACACCTGAAAAACGCCTCAAGCCCGGCAAACGTTTCTTCGAACGCCCCATCTTTGACAGTGTGCGTGCAGGATTTCCCAGTCCGGCAGGGGATATGAGCCATGACACCCTCAGTATTGATGAATATCTTGTTAGCCACCCGTCCAGCACTGTACTGGTGACGGTTAAGGGTGATTCAATGATTGATGCTGGCATCATGCCAGGCGATACCGTGATAGTAGAAAAACGTGCCATGGCAAATGCGGGCGACATGGTCATTGCCATCGTGGATAACGAATTCACCCTTAAAACCCTGGGCCTGGAGAAAGGTAAATTCATTCTGATTCCCGCCAATCCAGCGTATCCCATTATTCGTCCCAGGGGCGATCTGGAAATTTTCGGCGTTGTTGTCGGGCAATTTCGCAAATACAAATAACATCATTAAAATGGGCGCCTCTAAAAATCCAGAGTTCGCCTAAATGCAAGGCGCGAAAAAAATTTGCGAACATCCGCTTCGCGGATTGCCTGCTTACCCCACTTCGCAGCGCCGCATATGATTGATATGTTAGCAAAAAATTTTTTCCGCAACGCAGCAGTTGGGATGAAATCTGGATTTTTAGAGGTGCCCATATGCTTGTTTCGAACTGGCCCAATGTCATTGCGCATGTGGATGCGGACTGTTTCTACGCTTCCTGCGAGCAATTACGCAGACCCGATTTAAAAGGCAAGCCACTCTGCGTCCTCTCCAGCCAAGACGCCTGCGTCGTTGCCAAAACCTACGATGCCAAGGCAGCAGGCATCACCACCGGCATGACTGCCTGGGATGCCAGGAAGCTACTGCCCAACGCTATTTTTCTGTCTGCCGATTTTCGTTACTATGGTCAGATTTCCGATAAGTTATTTTCCATTTTGCGGCGCTTTAGCCCGGTTATTGAAGAATATTCCATTGATGAAGCCTTCATCGACATGCTGGGGCTGCGTAGCCTGTATCGCAAACCGTATCAGAAAATTGCCGACGATATCCGTGAGACCATCCATCAGGAAGTAGGCATAACCGTTTCCGTCGGCATCTCTGTCACACGTACCCTCGCCAAGATGGCATCTGAATACAATAAGCCAAACGGAACCACCATTGTGGCGGGCAGGCGCATAAAAGATTTCTTGCAGCACGTCAGTGTGCGTGACATTCCGGGGGTCGGACGCAACCGCGAGGCGTTGCTGAATAAATTTGGCCTCCATACGGCGCTTGACTTTGCCAATGGCAAAGAGCCTTACATCAAACAGCTGCTGGGGAAAGCAGGGACCGATCTATGGCATGAACTCAATGGTACAGCCATCTACCGGGTTGAAACTGAACTTAAATTGCCCAAGAGCGTAGCGCGTACAGCATCAATAGGGCAGATAACACAAGATAAAGCGATCATCTTTGCACACCTTACCCGGCACGCCATGCGGCTTTCGAAGGAGTTGATTGAAAAACGCTTGGCTGCCAAGCGGCTTACCGTTTTTCTGACGCTGAAGTCGTTCGACAGACAGGCTACTACCGTCCATCTGCCTTATCCGACGGCAGATTATTTTTTACTGATGGAAGAGATAAGCAAAATGGTGGAGCATCTGTTTGACTCAAGCCAGATGGTCCGAGCCTGCGGGTTGGTTGCCACCGATATTGCTATTCGGCAGAGTGGAAATTTCGATATGTTTCAGCAAGCAGAACAACAGCTTGAAGATAAACGCCTTAAGTTGCTTAAGGCTGTGCATAGTGTCAATCAAAAATATGGTAGCGACATGTTGTTTATCTGTTCTGCCATTAAGCCCGCAGGCCGCATGAAACATATGCGGTTTAAGTACCCGGTACTGGAATGTTTTTAGGGCACCTCTAAAAATTCAAATTTACGTCATTCCCGCGAAGGCGGGAATCCAGAAGCAACTGATTTATCACCTGTTTATAAATTCTGGATTCCCGCCTTCGCGGGAATGACAAATTTTTAGAGACGCCCTCTAAACTGAATTCTCACACCCGATGCTGTAAGGAATGTTGCTCAGTGTACGACAGTACGAGCGTGACCAATTTTTATGGAAAACACCATGGCCAACATAATCCCGCTAATGCTCAACCTTGAGCACCATTTCCGTTGAGCAAGGCATTGCAATGTATTGTTTGATTATGGCGGGCGGCGGACATGCGCAACTTAGCGTGCTCAAAGCACTTGCCCAAAAACCTTTGGACATTGATGCAGTGCTGATCACTCCGAGTCCTTACCAAATCTATTCCGGCATGTTGCCGGGATGGATAGCCGGACATTACAGCCTGTCGGATTGCCGGATCGATCTGCGCCCGCTGGCAAAATCCGCCGGAGTACGCCTGATCTTTGCCCAAGTTGTTGAAATCGATGCCAAGCGGTGCCGAGTCTTGCTCTCAGATGGTACGCATCTTGATTACGATGGCTTGTCGCTCGACGTGGGCAGTGAGACCAATTTATCATTGCTGCAAGCGGCGGGAGAGCGTCTACTGCCAATCAAGCCGCTGGGTATTTTTGTACGACGCTGGCCGACCATACTTAACGCTGCATCGCAACAGAATCATTACCAGCTCATCGTGGTCGGTGGCGGTGCGGCTGGCGTCGAGCTGGCATTTGCCGCACAACATGCTTTTGCCACGCAGCAATGCCAGCAAGCTTCAGTAACGTTGGTCGCTTCGGAAGGCGGCATTTTGCCGGGCCATGCGGGAAGAGTGAAGCATTGCGCCCATGCACTGCTGAAACAGCACGGAATCAAGCTGCTTCAGGCGCAAGCAGTGGCTACCCCGGAAGGGGTCGCACTTTCCAACGGGCAATCTCTGTTTGCAGATTGCATCATTGCGGCGACCGGTGCACGTCCGCCCGCCTGGCTGCGCAACTCCGATCTCGCGCTGGACGAACAGGGCTGCGTCCTCGTGGATGCGCAACACCGAAGCACCTCTCACCCCAATGTATTTGCCGCCGGAGATGTATGTATGCGCAGTGACATTCAGCTTGCACATTCCGGCGTACACGCGGTACTCGCCGGGCCAGTATTGGCGCACAACCTGATCGCAGCCATCAACGGGCACGCACTTGAAAGCTACCGACCGCGCAAAAAATCCTTGTACTTGCTCGCGACCGGCCCGAAACACGCCATCGCATCCTGGGGTGCGTTCAGCGCCAAAGGCCGTTGGGTGTGGGTCTGGAAGAACTGGATTGATCGCCGCTTCATGCACAAATATGGCACATTGAATCACGTGCATAAGGAAACAGCATGACTCGTTTTTTAAAAACCGCGACGTCGCGGCATATCGTTATCAATGCACTCAAGATTGCACTTGTGGTCGGCAGCCTGCTAAATCTGGTAAATCAGGGGGGGGATATGCTGCATGGCGTTACGATCTCATGGTTTCAACTGATATTAAATTACCTGGTGCCGTATTGTGTGGCAAGCTACAGCGCGGTGAAGAACGAGACCGAACTAAGGGAATAATGACTGCCAATCGAGACCAAAAAGAAGACACCCAGCAGACCAGCAATCTGCTGGCTGATGCGCCATTTCTGGAAGATGTACGCAGGCAAATGATCAAATTCGCCACACTTCAGCTCGGAGACGGTCACTTGGCCGAAGATGCGGTACAGGAAGCATTGATCGGCGCGTTGAAGAATGCATCCTCTTTTGGAGGGCGTGCCGCACTCAAAACTTGGATATTTGCTATTTTGAAGAACAAGATCGCGGATACGTTGCGATACAAACAACGGGTGGTGAATGCCAGCAGCTTGTTGCGCGAGGATGAAGACGACGAGGCACTTTCCGAATTGTTCGACCGGAAAGGACACTGGCAGCGGGATGAACGGCCAGTGGCATGGGGCAATCCAGAAGCGTCTCTGCGCGAAAAATATTTCTGGAGCATGTTTGAAGCATGCCTGGAACGCTTGCCACCCAAGCAGGCACGGGTATTTATGATGCGCGAATTTCTCGAACTTGATGCCGACGAGATTTGTGCCACCATGAATTTAACAACTAGCAATCTACATGTGCTGTTGCACCGCTCGCGCCTACGCTTGCGCGAGTGCATTGAAAACAAATGGTATCTGCAAGGAGAGCGAAATGATCAATTGCCGTAACGCTACGCGTCTGTTGTCCGAGGCGCAAGAACGCCCCCTCTCGATCACCGAGCGAATGTCATTAAAGCTGCACGTGATTATGTGCAGCGGTTGCCAGAACTTCAAAGATCAGATGGAGACGCTCAGATTGATGACGCGTGCTTATGCAAAGAGAAAAAACGACCACGATGAATGAACGATAGCAATTTTCAAAACGAAAGAGAAAAGAGAAAGCTACCTTTTTCTTGCAGCATGGTCACGAATTCTCTTTCGTATATCCAATTGCGCTTGAAAAGGTAGCATCTCTTTATCTATTCCATGGGCTTTCGAACCCCTTTTGCCGCCGAAATTACAGTTTAGAGCGGTCAAGGGACATCACCTTAGTCCACGCCTCAACAAAATCTCGCACAAATTTCTCTCGTGCGTCGTCAGCTGCATAGACTTCTGCTACAGCGCGTAACTCGGAGTTCGACCCGAAAACAAGGTCAACGGAGGTAGCCGTCCATTTGAGGTTACCCGTCCCGCGATCACGCCCCTCATAAACTCCATCGGCTTTGGATGATTTTGTCCATTTTGTCGACATATCCAGCAGGTTAACGAAGAAGTCATTGCTCAACGTCCCGGGTCGATCAGTGAACACGCCAAGTGCAGATTGTCCGGCATTTGCATTCAGGGCCCGCATTCCGCCTACTAAAACGGTCATTTCAGGAACAGTCAGGGTAAGGAGGCTCGCCCGATCAACCAGCATTTCTACCGGCGATCTACGTTTATCCGTACTGTAGTAGTTTCGAAACCCGTCTGTAGTCGGTTCAAGCACAGCAAAAGAATTTACATCAGTCTGATCTTGCGATGCATCCGTGCGTCCCGGCGTGAAAGGAACCTGTACGTTATGACCGGCCTTCTTTGCGGCTTGCTCAATGGCTGCGGCTCCGCCCAGAACGATCAGATCGGCGAGCGATACCTTCTTACCGCCCGATTGCGCACGGTTAAAATCTTTTTGAATGCCTTCCAGATGTTTCAGCACCCTCGCCAGTTCATCCGGGTTATTGACCTCCCAATTCCTCTGCGGTTCGAGGCGTATGCGTGCCCCGTTAGCTCCGCCGCGCATGTCGGTGCCACGGAAGCTAGCGGCAGACGCCCAGGCGGTTCTGACAAGTTCGGGAACGCTTAACCCCGAAGCAAGAATCTGCGACTTCAGCTTAGCGATATCCTCTGCATTAATCAGGTCATGATCGACAGCTGGAACCGGATCTTGCCACAGCAATACTTCGCCAGGAACCTCAGCGCCAAGGTAAAGAGCACGCGGACCCATGTCGCGGTGCGTCAACTTAAACCATGCCTTGGAAAAAGCATGTTCAAATTCCTTTGGGTTCTCATGGAAGCGCTGGGCAATCTTGCGATAGATCGGGTCGAACTTAAGCGAAAGGTCCGTCGTGAACATGATAGGCGCATGCCGTTTTGACGGATCGTGAGCATCCGGCACGACGATGTTTGATTCATTCTTATTATCGGGAACCCATTGGATCGCACCTGCGGGGCTCTTTGTCTGCACCCAATCAAAACCGAACAGGTTGCCTAAATACTGTGTAGTCCAGGCAATAGGGTTGGCGGACCATGCGCCTTCCAAACCGCTGCTGATGGTGTCACCGGCATTACCCCTGCCGCACTTGTTTTCCCAGCCGAAACCTTGCTGCTCAATGCCGGCAGCTGCGGGCTCCGGGCCCAGGCATTTGGACGGGTCGTAGGCGCCATGGGCTTTACCGAACGTATGCCCGCCGGCAATAAGTGCAACGGTCTCTTCATCGTTCATTGCCATGCGACCGAACGTCTCGCGAATATCCCGAGCCGCCGCGAGTGGATCCGGGTTGCCGTTCGGTCCTTCCGGATTGACATAGATTAGACCCATCTGAACAGCGGCGAGAGGATTTTCCAGTTTTCTATCGCCACTATAACGCTCATCTGCGAGAAACTTGGTTTCAGGTCCCCAGTTGACCAGATCGGGCTCCCAGTCGTCCTCGCGCCCGCCGACAAAACCGAAGGTCTTGAAGCCCATGGATTCTAGCGCTACATTCCCCGTCAGGGTCATCAGGTCCGCCCAAGAAATCTTCCGACCGTATTTCTGCTTGATCGGCCAAAGTAATCGCCGCGCCTTATCCAGGCTCACATTGTCAGGCCAGCTGTTGAGCGGCTCAAATCGCTGTTGACCGCCACCAGCACCGCCGCGTCCGTCAGAGACACGGTACGTGCCCGCGCTGTGCCAAGCCATCCGGATAAAAAATGGTCCATAGTGACCATAGTCTGCTGGCCACCATGCCTGTGACTGAGTCATCAACGTCTCAATGTCCTTCTTCACGGCCTTAAGATCGAGCGTCTTAAACTCTTTAGCATAGTTATACTCGGGCCCCATTGGATTGGACTCAGCTGCATGCTGGCGAAGTGGTTTCAGATCCAGCTTTTCAGGCCACCAGAATTGGTTCGACATCGGCTTACCCTGAGCATTAGCAACGCTTGATGTCACTACCGGTGTCACACTTACCACCAAAGCGGTAAGTAAAGATACGGTTTTTTTACGCATGGAAATCTCCTCCTTTAGGTATGAAATTCAGCATGTTCACAGGTTACTTTGTAGGTAAATTTTAGAATAATGTGCAATTTTAACTAACCATGGTCGAGCGTAAGGAATGCAGTAACATCCATGCTGTGCTGACCAGCCAAGCGCAAATGCAATCACTATCCATATACTCCCCACTCATGAAAAATGATACAACATTTATTTTTCATGCTTAGCTGAGCTGAATAAAATGAAGCCCAACTGCGCTACAAGATCAATAGACTTGAACCAATAGACTTGAAATAGGCAAATGCGTTGTCAATAAGTGTCCGGCCGGATGTTTATCTATTCGCTATTGGAATTCTTTGCTAGCTGCTGGCTAAACGCGACATATTCGTCAATCAGCTGGCTTAGCCCGGCTTTGCCGCTTTCGGTCGGGTTCGGAACAGCGGCGAGATCGTCGATCCGCCGCGACAAGTTATCCAATTTTTGAAAACGGCTACCGAATTCGCCGTATTGCAGCTTCGTTATCGCGCAGCGATTAAACCCAGCCACTACGAATTTCCTGAACTCGTTCGCCTGCTGCGAGGCATCTGATAATGCTTGACGTTGCGTCGGGTTCAGTTTTCCAAACAATTTTCCCTTTTCCGCAATGTTGGCTTCAAACTCGGCAGAGTAAGCCCAATACTGGGTGGTGAAATTATCGATATTTATAGGTTTGCGCATACCATCATTACACTGCACTGCAGGCGCGAGATTGTCCTTGAAGATAAAAGCAAGTATGGCTATCAGGGCAACTACGACGACAACCAGAGCTACTGACTTGGTACTACTGTTCATACATAGTCCTTATATTTAGCAGAACTGGTTGCAGATTTTTCGAAGCGCAGATTCTTCTTGTATTTTTCCATTAGGTATAACCCAACAAACAAAATATGCTGATTAGAGCCGAATCTAATGATAACAGCTAGAGGGCACCCTGAAACTTAACCTCGCTCTTCCATTTAGGACACCTCTAAAAATCTAATTTTTGTCACAATACTGCGTTACTCGAAAAAGATTGAAGTCCTCAATGCTTTTCCAACCCATGAACGCGGTGCACATTTAACAAGGCCCTGCTAACTTTTATTTTGCTTACTGTACCAATTTGAAGCTCTCTAAATCTGTAGCTGAGAGTGGATGGCTGAAAAAGTAACCTTGCGCGTCGCCACATTTTATATTGCGAAGGAAGAGAAGTTGCCCTGCATTCTCTACGCCCTCGGCCACTACATTCAGACCAAGTTTATGGGCGAGGGCGATGGTCGAGGCACAGATTTCCGCGTCGAGGTGATCGGTCTCAATATCGCGCACGAAAGATTTGTCAATTTTCAGACTGGTGATCGGGAATAGTTTGAGGTAAGTCAAAGATGAGTGGCCGGTGCCGAAGTCATCCAGTGACAGGGTGATGCCCATGCTTCTGAGCGTGTTGAGAATTTCTATGCTGTGCTGAGGGTTTTTCATGGCAGCAGACTCGGTGATTTCCAGCTCCAAGTGGGCTGCATCGAGTTGGGTTTCTTTGAGAACGCTTGCCACAACTGCTGGCAACGTGGGTTGCTCGAATTGGCGGGCCGACAGATTGATTGCCACGCGATTAATGTGTGTAAGTCCCGCCGCATGCCATACCTGCATTTGCCTACAAGCGGTACGCAACACCCATTCTCCCAAGGGCAGGATCAGACCTGATTTTTCCGCCATGGGGATGAACGAGTCGGGGAAAAGCAAGCCATGCACCGGATGATTCCAGCGCACCAATGCTTCTACAGCAATCATGCGCCCAGACCGCACGTTAATCTGGGGTTGATAGAACAACACAAATTCATTCCGTGCCAGTGCCTGGTGCAACTGATTCTCCAGCAGCAGCCGATCCATGGCATCCCGACTCAGGTCCGATGTGAACTGGCAGTAGCTGTTGCGGGCCTGTGCCTTGGCGTGATACATGGCAGCACCCGCATTTTTCAGAAGCGAGGCGGCATCGCTGCCATCATCAGGGTAAAGGCTGATGCCGATGCTTGAAGTGATGTGCAACGCTTGACCCGTAAGGTGATAGGGCTGTGCGAGCGCGCTAAGTATTTTTTCTGCACAGAGCACGGCTGATGCCGTTTCCACACCGTGGACGACAATACCAAATTCGTCGCCGCCCAGACGGGCCACGATATCGTTGGTTCGAACGCTCAACTTCAAACGGGCGGTTACGTCCAACAGCATTTGATCTCCCGTTTCAAGTCCAAGGGTATCGTTGATAGTATTGAAGTCGTCAAGATCGACCAGCAGAATGGCAAGGCTGCTTTTATTCATGTGCGCGCCTTCGATGGCATGTGCGATCAGAGCGTGCAGGGCGCAGCGATTGGGCAGCTGTGTAAGCGGGTCAACGTTGGCAAGGACGTGGATTTTTGCCTTCTGCTCCTTATTCAGAAGGCGATGCGAACGCATGGCTTCCAGCATATTGACGAACAGCACCACCAGCAGAGGCAGCAGCAAAGAGCTTTCCTGTTTTAACCAGTGGAGCAAGCTTAAATGGATTACATAAACAATCAGTGCCGCACCGATGCCGATTGCCGTACCTGTAAGTAAAGACCGGCGGGGTTGCCATATCAACAGTAGCGCAGGGACAACTGCGATGAGCAGCAATCCCGCCGTCCAATACCAACGGGGGGGAGTAAGCACGAGATTTTGCGCTAATAATTGATGGGTAATGGCCAGTAGATAAAGACCACTTATTTCACCCACCGGAGTGTGAACTCGGTCAGCAAAGATAGCGGTACTGCCGATGAAAACGGTCTTACCGCGAATCATAGCTGGGGACAATTCTTGATTGGGCGACCCCAGCACTGCCATCGCGATACGTGAAAAGGGTATGGACAGCACCGAGTTCGGATTGCTGGGGTAGAAAAGATGGACAGCACTCTCATTATCCGTAGACCAGTTAAAGGGGTCGACTTGTATGCTATTACCCGGGATGGCTCGCACCGGTGGATGCGGTACCCCAGAAAAATGCGCAGCGAGCGGCAAGCTTGGAATAACCTGGCCGTCAATACGGTGGAATAATGGAAAGCGACGTAAAACGCCATCTCGATCCGCCTGCACAGTCACCACGCCGATATCTGCATAACCAGGCGCAGGTTGAGTAAATGATGCCAACGGTAATTGGATTGCTGACCAGGAGTAAGACGGCAATCCAGACGGGACATCCCAAGTCAAACCGTGCAGATCGGTGGGTGCATGTTCGTCGCTCTCAGTTTCAATGCGCATGGTAGCGGCAAGTACCACATTCGGATTGCGTGCAATCGCTTCCCGCAGTCGCCCATCATTTTCCCGCTGATCGGCGAAAGTGATATCGAACACCACGGCACGTGCGCCCATCTCGCCCAGATAGTCAAGGAGCAGAGCAAAGGTGTCACGCTTGTATGGCCAAGGCCCGAAATACGGTTGCATGGCGCGCAGGGAAGCATCGTCGATATCAATGACCAGCGCATCCTGAAAGAAATGCTGCTGCGCAGCCAGGCGTGTCTGTTTATCTAAAGACAACACATCCAGATGCTGATACAGCGAGGTAAAACTCAGTGCCCACGCTAGTACCAAGGCTGTCAGCGGAATCCACAAGGGATGAACCAATTTTGCAGCCAGGCTAGACATGGTATGAACCATTTACAAAACGAATGGCACGAGCAAAAAAAGTAGCTGCCAGTAGGTTTCAGTCGGTACTTCAATTTTCTGCACAGGCCCGAAAGAGCCAGCGAAACCATCGGCATCAATGGTTTTAACGCGCAGATAGTAAGTGCCGGGCTTCAAGTTTTCTATCTGGCTCTGGCTGATATTCACCACACTGTCCATGATCGGTTGGGCAAAATCAGGATCGCGCGCCACTTGAATCTGGAATTTCTCACCTGCTTCACCACTGCGCCAGTGAAGCAGCAGTCGCTTATCCTCCATCTGAGGCAGCTCTAGTTGCGGGCCTTCGGGAATCTTGCGCTGTGTGAAGGATTGCACATTGCTGAAAGGACCCTGATTCTGTTCCGCAGCGACTGCGGCAATACGCCAGTAATATTGCCCCGGTGCGAGTGACACCACGTATTCGTTGCTCACCTGTTCCGGCAAATCGACCAGCAGTTCGGAGAAATCCGGTTTCGCGGCCAATTGCACGTGGTAGGACTGGGCTGTGTTAGAGGCGTTCCAGCGCAACGTAGTCTGAGAGCCATAAACTTTCTGACCGTCTTGTGGCGCGCTGATAGAAGGGGGGGTCGGCGGGGCCTTATGCTGTGTGAAGGATTGCACATTGCTGAAAGGACCCTGATTCTGTTCCGCAGCGACTGCGGCAATACGCCAGTAATATTGCCCCGGTGCGAGTGACACCACGTATTCGTTGCTCACCTGTTCCGGCAAATCGACCAGCAGTTCGGAGAAATCCGGTTTCGCGGCCAATTGCACGTGGTAGGACTGGGCTGTGTTAGAGGCGTTCCAGCGCAACGTAGTCTGAGAGCCATAAACTTTCTGACCGTCTTGTGGCGCGCTGATAGAAGGGGGGGTCGGCGGGGCCTTATGCTGTGTGAAGGATTGCACATTGCTGAAAGGACCCTGATTCTGTTCCGCAGCGACTGCGGCAATACGCCAGTAATATTGCCCCGGTGCGAGTGACACCACGTATTCGTTGCTCACCTGTTCCGGCAAATCGACCAGCAGTTCGGAGAAATCCGGTTTCGCGGCCAATTGCACGTGGTAGGACTGGGCTGTGTTAGAGGCGTTCCAGCGCAACGTAGTCTGAGAGCCATAAACTTTCTGACCGTCTTGTGGCGCGCTGATAGAAGGGGGGGTCGGCGGGGCCTTATGCTGTGTGAAGGATTGCACATTGCTGAAAGGACCCTGATTCTGTTCCGCAGCGACTGCGGCAATACGCCAGTAATATTGCCCCGGTGCGAGTGACACCACGTATTCGTTGCTCACCTGTTCCGGCAAATCGACCAGCAGTTCGGAGAAATCCGGTTTCGCGGCCAATTGCACGTGGTAGGACTGGGCTGTGTTAGAGGCGTTCCAGCGCAACGTAGTCTGAGAGCCATAAACTTTCTGACCGTCTTGTGGCGCGCTGATAGAAGGGGGGGTCGGCGGGGCCTTATGCTGTGTGAAGGATTGCACATTGCTGAAAGGACCCTGATTCTGTTCCGCAGCGACTGCGGCAATACGCCAGTAATATTGCCCCGGTGCGAGTGACACCACGTATTCGTTGCTCACCTGTTCCGGCAAATCGACCAGCAGTTCGGAGAAATCCGGTTTCGCGGCCAATTGCACGTGGTAGGACTGGGCTGTGTTAGAGGCGTTCCAGCGCAACGTAGTCTGAGAGCCATAAACTTTCTGACCGTCTTGTGGCGCGCTGATAGAAGGGGGGGTCGGCGGGGCCTTATGCTGTGTGAAGGATTGCACATTGCTGAAAGGACCCTGATTCTGTTCCGCAGCGACTGCGGCAATACGCCAGTAATATTGCCCCGGTGCGAGTGACACCACGTATTCGTTGCTCACCTGTTCCGGCAAATCGACCAGCAGTTCGGAGAAATCCGGTTTCGCGGCCAATTGCACGTGGTAGGACTGGGCTGTGTTAGAGGCGTTCCAGCGCAACGTAGTCTGAGAGCCATAAACTTTCTGACCGTCTTGTGGCGCGCTGATAAAAGGCGGGATCGGACGTGCCTTAAGCATGAATTCCCGGTTTGCATTAGCACCTTCCAGACCATTGCCATCGATCGATCTCACGCGCAGTACATAGCGACCATCCGGTAGATCAGGCCAATTCGCGACGTTGCCCTGGAATACATCATCCAAAAGTAATCGCTCGAACGAGAGATCCGAAAATACCTGTGCATGGTAGCGTTCAGCACCTATTACAGCGGGCCATTCAAAGCGCAGCGGAACACGTTGCAACACGCTGGGCACCAAGCTCAAATCAGGTGCCAACGATAGCGCTCGCGGGGCACGAGGTGACTCCCCCGGCGCGGCCAGCGTGCCGAAACCGGCTAAAACGGTAACTGTATCACCGCGAGTACCACTGGCCTGTATGGCGCCATCGAGCACTTCGCTGCGTGAGACGTGATCGATGGCGCTCACATGTGCGCGAAATTTGGTTCCTCGCACAACCAAATTGAGCGCGCGTGATTTGATTTCATAACCTGCGGCTGGTTTCTGCTGTTCCGATATGTGGTTGTCCAGGCTACCTCGATTCAACTCGATAATCGTTTTAGCCATGCCAGTTTTTCCAAAAAGAATCATTTCCACCAGGTTCACTTGCGTGCTCTGGGTAAGCAGGAGACGCGATCCGTCCACAAAACGCATGGACACACTAGCATCAGCGCTGGTTTCGATCATGTCACCCACCTCTAGCCGTGCGCCTGCGATAAGATTTTGAGGGGGGCCATTCTTCGGGGTACGCGTGACCTTGCCTTGGACATGAATGACTTCAGCGATGGCAGCTTCACGCTTCAGCAGAGCCACCGGCAAACGCAGCTTGGTTCCAGGACTGAGCCGCTTAGCTTCAGTCACGTCATTGAGTTTTTGGATATAGTACCAGTCGTTTGGATTAGCCAAATAGTCCGTCGCAATACCGATCAAAGTATCGCCGGGTTGTACCGCGTACAACCACTCCGGTTCTGCCGCAGCGGCAGGATTGACAAGCTGTAGACCTAAGACGAGTGCTATAACGTAGCGCAAGGGGCAAAATAAATGCAACATGGCTGTCTCCAAACGAGCTCTGTATTTTCCAATACAGGTTAAAGTTAAACAGAGGATATTGAACCTGGGTAATTGGATTTCTTCCTGCTTCCATCGACTTGGTAAATATCTCCCCGATTTGCCATTCCAAATTTATTTAAGCCGGTTTTTTCTTGCCTTACCGATAAATTTAAATGGCTTTCATCTTGCTATTCTTAAACTCCAAGGCGAGGTAATTATCACTCATCTTTGCGGCTTGCTTTATACCATATTCAAAACTCTGTCAACGCAGTATAGAAATACCCCCTCGCCTGAGAGTAGAAATAACTTTCTCTCCCTTCGTCATCTGTTTTATTGAATTACGCTTTACTATCAGTATCGGACCTGCCAGTGTGCATTTTTTTCCAGAGATGCCCCGCTGTCGGCACCGATATGAAAGCCTTCGGCAGTGCCGACCGGCTGTCTCCTGAGTGCAAATCTGTCCCGGCAATAATGAATCGGCAGGCCAGCATAAATCTTGAGATGACCGAAAAAAAGAAACCTTTATGTCCGCAGCCGGGATTCCGCCGCTAACTATGAAGCGTTTTCCGCTCAACGTAACGCACCACGCTGGATCAAGACTCTAATTTGATTCGGTTACATTCAAAAACTGGTTTGATCAGCATACTTTAAATTCGATAGCCAGCCTTTCGCTCGCAAGAAAAATCGTGAGCTTTCACGTTATAAAATGGCCGCTATGCCCTGAAGATTGCAATCCGGCGTGCTGTCTTTATCAGGCTGTGTGTAAACGTACAACCCTTTGCTTTTCTGGTCGCCCAGCCAATCTATTTTGTGCGATTTGTTTAGTCGGGCGTACTGATGTGATGTCCCCAAAGCTGACTTGATTTAATAAAGGTGACATATTGGTGACATGGCGCAAAAATCAGGGGAAATAAAAAAGGCCTGCATCGCTGCAAGCCTTATTCTATATGGTGGGTCGTCAGGGACTTGAACCCCGGACCAAAGGATTATGAGTCCTCTGCTCTAACCAACTGAGCTAACGACCCGATACTGTTTAGAGTACCTTTCAAAAGTACTCTATTATAAATAATTAACTCTCGCCGTCGAGAAAGCTTTTCAACTTGTCTGAACGAGATGGGTGACGGAGCTTGCGCAACGCCTTAGCCTCGATCTGACGGATACGTTCGCGTGTCACATCAAATTGCTTACCTACCTCCTCAAGGGTGTGGTCAGTATTCATTTCTATACCGAAGCGCATACGCAGCACCTTGGCTTCGCGCGGCGTAAGTGAATCGAGAATATCTTTAGTGACATTGCGCAAGCTGTCATATACCGCCGCCTCAATAGGTGCCAAAGTATTTGAATCTTCAATAAAATCACCAAGATGCGAATCATCATCATCACCTACTGGGGTTTCCATGGAAATCGGTTCCTTGGCAATCTTCAATATCTTGCGAATCTTGTCTTCGGGCATTTCCATCTTAACCGCCATAGTTGCAGCATCCGCTTCCAGCCCGGTTTCCTGCAAAATTTGGCGCGATATTCGATTCATCTTGTTTATTGTTTCAATCATGTGCACCGGGATACGTATCGTGCGAGCCTGATCTGCGATGGAACGCGTAATGGCTTGACGTATCCACCACGTGGCATAAGTTGAAAACTTGTAACCACGACGGTATTCAAATTTATCTACCGCTTTCATCAGTCCGATGTTGCCTTCCTGAATCAGATCTAAAAACTGCAAGCCACGGTTTGTATATTTTTTAGCGATGGAAATCACCAGACGCAGGTTAGCTTCAATCATGTCGCGCTTGGCGCGACGTGCTTTGGCTTCACCGTTGGTCATTTGCTTATTGATTTCTTTCAAATCGCGAATGGGAATACCCACGCTTTGCTGCAAATCAAGCAGCTTTTGTTGTTGCTCTACGATGGCAGCTTCGAAACGCGACAGTGTTTCACTGTAAGGTTTTTTTGCAGCCACTTCGCGCGCGACCCAATCTAGCCGCTCTTCGTTGCCTGGAAAGGTCGCAATAAAATGTGGGCGGGGCATGCGCGCCTTAGTAACGCATAACACCTGAATAATACGCTCATGGCTACGCACTTCTTCCACCAAACGGCGCATAGTGTCGCAAAGCGCATCTACCTGCTTGGCAGAAAAACGGAATTGCGTGAGCTCATTGGTAATCTGCTCCTGCAGCTTGTTGTATTGTGCGCTTCGGTAACCATGCTTCTCATAAGCTTTGCCGATCTTGATAAAGAGCTCTCGAATGATTGCGAAACGTTCCAGTGCATCTATCTTAAGTTTGGCCAGATTGGCTGCGGCAACAGCCTCAGCATCTTCTTCGCTGCCATCCACATCCTCTTCGTCCTCGTCTTCCTCATCCTCCATGACTTCATCACTAGACTCCTCTGTAGCAATCATGGTTTCATCTTCAGACTCAATGAACCCATCGACAATTTCGTCAATACGTAATTCTTCGCGTGTTACTTTATCAACTAGCACGAGAATTTCTGCAATGGTGGTTGGACAGGAAGAAATCGCCTGTATCATGTGCTTCAGGCCTTCCTCAATGCGTTTGGCGATGACGATTTCATCTTCGCGCGTGAGTAAGCCCACTATACCCATTTCGCGCATATACATGCGCACCGGGTCAGTGGTACGGCCAAATTCTGAGTCTACTGTAGAAAGCGCTGCCTCCGCAGCTTCCACCGCATCTTCGTCGGCCACCACAGGCGGCGCGTCCGACATAATCTGATTTTCAGCATCGGGAGCCTCGTCACACACGGTGATGCCCATGTCGTTGATCATGCTGACAACGCCTTCAATCTGCTCAGCTTCCAACATTTCTGGCAGATGATCATTGATTTCGCCAAAAGTCAGGTAGCCGCGCTCCTTACCTAGGATGATTAACGCCTTCAGGCGTGTGCGCCGAGCCTCAATATCCTGTAACAGCATTACAGGGTCAGCAATTTGCTTCCCAACTGATGCCTGTTTGGCTGAATTAGGTGTTTTTTTGTCTTGCTGAGTTGCCATATTCGATGGATTCCCATTTATTTAAATGAGTTCAAACATTGCAGGTTAAACAATGCGTTTGAAAAGGGGGCGAATTATACCCGATTTTGCAAAAATTTTCCGCACTCCAATGCCGCAATTTTGTCATTTGAGTTCACTGCGTTGTAACAGTTGCAAATAAAGCGATCGTTCTTGTTCGTCTAAACCCTTCATTCCTGTGTTATGCATTTTCACATGTAAAGCCTGCAATTGCTGTTTGCGCTGTTCATTGCGAAACCTGATTAATACGTCTTGAAACTCTGCCACTACATCAAAAGTTTCACCCCATTGCATAATTTCAGCTTGCTCTGCTGCCAATAATAACTCATGCTCTGTGCCTTGAAAATTCTGGATCATAGCTGCACTGCTTATAGTGCCTTCTTGTGATCGCGCCCACTCGGCTAACGCATTAATCGCGGCAGCTTCCGCCCCCACGGCCATCCAATTCTCTGGTAACTCTCGCGCCAGATCGGGTTGAAATAATAAACAGCGTAATAACACGCGCAAGTTTGATGTCACAGGACGCGCCTCTTTTTGTGGCGCGCGACGTGGCGAAGCACCTATCGGCTTGATCGCATACAGTGCTTCCAATTCTGCCTGGGTTATTCCAGCTAGTGCTGCTATTTCTTTACGCAGCAAAAGCGCAGTAGTGGGCGCAGAAATCACTGTCAGCAAAGGTTTGGCGTGCTGCAGTAACGCAGTGCGCCCTTCTTGGGTACGCAGGTCAACTTTCTCAGATAATTCACGCAACACATAACTGGACAGAGGCAAAGCCTCTTGCAGTAGCTGCTCAAATGCCAATGCTCCATGCTCTCGCACAAAACTATCTGGATCATGTCGCGAAGGCAAAAACAGGAATCCTATGTGCTTACCATCTACTAGTTGAGGCAGTGCATTCTCCATCGCGCGCCACGCCGCGCGCTGTCCAGCTGCGTCACCGTCAAAACAGAACATCACTTTATCGGTCAAGCGCAGCATCTTCTGCACATGATAGGGCGTAGTCGCCGTTCCCAAAGTAGCGACGGCGTATTCAATGCCATGC
Organism: Candidatus Nitrotoga sp. BS; assembly: GCF_927797785.1. Lineage (GTDB taxonomy): Bacteria > Pseudomonadota > Gammaproteobacteria > Burkholderiales > Gallionellaceae > Nitrotoga. The sequence continues at coordinate 23,558 of NZ_CAKMLL010000047.1, forward strand.
TGCGCAAGTGCTACCACGTCCATATAGCCTTCTACTACCAATACCTGTCGTTTGGTGCGTATTGCTTTCAGCGCTTGGAACAAGCCATATAACTCGCGTCCTTTTTCAAATAGGACGGTCTCCGGCGAGTTCAGGTATTTGGGATCACCCGAGTCCAGCACTCGCCCACCAAAACCAATCACTTGGCCGCGCATATTCACAATAGGAAACATGATGCGGTCGCGAAAACGGTCATACCGTTTGCCATCCTCGTTTTCTATTACGAGACCCGTATCCAAGAGGCTGCTATCGTGATAATTAGCAAAGACACTACCTAAATTTTGCCAGCCCTCCGGTGCATAGCCAATGCCAAATCGTAACGCTATTTCGCCACTTAAGCCGCGCCGCTTGAGATAATCGATAGCGGGTGACGACGGCTCAAGCTGATCGGGGTAATAACGCAACAGTTTAAGCTGATCGCGATAGTAACGCGTTGCCGACTTCATTATTTCGTACAAATCAGGTGAACACTTATGCGGATGCGCTTGTTCCGGCGTAGGCGCTTCGTTCGGCACAGTCATGCCAACACCGCGCGCCAATTCGTCCACCGCATCAACAAAACCCAACCCGCCATGCTCCATGACAAACCCTATAGCCGTACCATGCGCGCTGCAGCCAAAACAGTGATAAAACTGCTTACTTTGGCTGACGGTAAATGAGGGAGATTTTTCGTTATGGAAAGGACAGCAAGCAATATAATTAGCGCCTGCTTTTTTAAGCGGAACGTAACGCTCAATGACATCCACAATGTCGAGACGGCTGAGCAAATCATGAATGAAGTTTCTTGGAATCATCCTAGCTCCGCTTCACATTTTACCAATGCGTTATGTACACTGAGAAGTAATCAATTGTAGATTGATACGTAATTCGTGACAGATACATATGCACTGCAGCTATCGTTATTCACAATAGGCAAATGACTGTAGTTATCAGGTAGTGGGTATGATTTTATGGTGCGAATTCAGCATGCATTCGCATTGCTTAATGCAATACTTAAAACGCTTACTTTAAATGCCTTGAGATAAACGCGCCTTCACCAGCGTTGAAACTTTGCTCATATCTACTCGACCCGCCAATTTCGTCCTGAGCAACGCTATCACCTTACCCATTTCTTGGGCGCTCTGAACGCCACTATTGGCTATAGCATCGTTGACCGCAGCTTCCACTTCGGCTTCAGTCATCGGCTGCGGCATGTATATCTGCAATATACTGATTTCAAACTTCTCAATGTCGGCCAACTCTTGCCGAGCGGCTGCTTCGAACTGGGTAATGGAATCGCGCCGTTGCTTAATCATTTTATTAATGACTGCAATTACGTCAGAATCCGATAACTCAACGCGATCATCCACCTCGCGTTGTTTGATTGCGGCCAGCAACAAGCGTATAGCGCCAAGGCGGACAGAATCCTTGGCGCGCATGGCCGTCTTCATATCTTCTCTGATTTGCTGCGTCAAATTCATGTTGAGTTCAATCTCGCGGGAAATTTAACAGCAGGCTCCGCTTCAACGCGCAGCCGCTAACAGTTGAGAATTAATATAGCTTTGGAGGCAGTATTTGGCTGCGCAGACGCTTGTAATGCCGTTTCACGGCAGCAGCCAGCTTGCGTTTACGTTCCGCAGTAGGTTTCTCATAGAATTCGCGAGCGCGCAATTCAGTTAACAAACCAGTCTTTTCCACTGATCGCTTGAAACGGCGCATAGCCACTTCAAACGGCTCATTTTCCTTAACACGCACAGTCGTCATAAACAAACCACCCTCAACAAAAATTAAGGGCAGGATTCTACCAAAATATCACCCTGCTCCACAACCTGAATTTAGAAGTTCTCTTTTAAAGTATTGCGAACGACTGAAAATACACTAGCCTGTCCTCTTCCGAACGCGGGACCGCCAACAATTTTATATCATGCAGAAGACTGCTATGGTATCGGTTAAAAAATGTATGACGCATTTTAAGGAAATTCTATAATGCTCGTTAATTTTTGACTTACGAAAATGGTGACATGGAACTGAAAATTTATAAAAAGGTAATAGCGATATGAAAGCATGTATTAAATGGGTAGAGCATGTTTCCTTCTTAGGCGAAACCGAAAGCGGTCATGCCATCCTGATGGATGGTCCTCCCGAAGGCGGCGGTCAAAATCTTGGGCCGCGCCCAATGGAGCTCGTCCTGCTCGGCACGGGTGGCTGCACCACTTACGACGTTATGCACATCCTTAAGAAAAGCCGCCATCAAGTAACTGATTGTGAAGTGAGAATAGAAGCAGAACGTGCTGTGGAAGACCCCAAGGTATTTACCAAGATCCATTTTCACTTTATCGTGACCGGCAAAGATCTCAAACCAGAACAAGTTGGCCGCGCCATCCAGCTCTCTGCGGAAAAATATTGCTCAGCCTCCATTATGCTAAACAAGACGGCGGACATTACGCACGATTTTGAGGTAATTCAGGAAATACCTTAAGCAATTAAAAAACACCCACCTCCTCTAATTTTTTTATTTTATTCTTAATAATTAATAACAAATAGCCTTATAAGATATATACTGACGCACGCTAAGCTACAAGTGGATTATTGGTAATATAATAATTACTATCAAACTCAAATGGTTACGTACTTTTAATCATTTTGGTAGCTTCAGTTGAAGCTTGTGAAATTTGATTAGATAAGCTAAGTTTAACGTCCAAAACCTTGTAACAGTGACAACTTAAAGGGTTTTCTTAATAAAAAACCACCACAAATTTTAGGGAGGTAACAATTTATGAAGCTAAGAAACAGAACATTATTGCAACAAATGTCATTAGTGATTACTCCACTGGCATTACTTGCTCTGGCTCCTGCAGCCTATTCAGCAAACAGTTTCACTGAGGCCATAACTGGCGGCAAGGTTTCTGCCAATTTGCAATACCGCTATGAAAATGTTAACCAAGATAATGCGCTAAAGACCGCAAATGCTTCAACTGCTCGGTTACGTTTGGGCTATGAGACAGCAGAGTTTATGGGATTCGGTGCTTTTGTTGAAATGGAACACATCACAGGCAACAGTGCTTATAACAGCACGACAAATGGCAAAACTCAATATTCGATTGTGGCCGATCCAGAAGTCACTGAAATCAATCAAGCCTATATCAGTTACAGTGGCGTGCCCCAAACAAAATTAAAGCTTGGTCGTCAGGTCATTACGTATGACAACCATCGTTGGATTGGCAATGTCGTTTGGCGTCAAAACTGGCAAACGTATGATGGTTATACAGCCGTCAATCAAACACTCCCTGACACTACAATCTCGGCAGCTTACGTTACCAATGTCAACCGTGTGTTCAGTGATGCTTCCCCTGTCGGCAACCATCACATGCAATCCCCCCTCATTAACGTAAAATACTCTGGGCTGGGCTTTGCTGATATAGTCGGTTATGGTTACTTCCTGGATTACGATTCTTCAGCGGCAGCTTTTGGCTTGAATAATTCAACCGCATCTGTGGGTATCCGACTTACAGGCCATGCTCCAATTGGTGGCTACAAAGCTCTATATACTGCAGAGTATGCAACCCAGTCCGATTATAAGAGCAACCCGAATAACTACCGTGTTCACTACTCCTTGCTAGAGGGCGGCGCAGACCTAAAGGTTGCCACTTTCAAAGTAGGCTATGAAGTGCTCAGTAGCAATGGACGGCAATCGCTCCAGACACCATTGGCTACCTTATTTGCACATAATGGATGGGCTGATCAGTTTCTCGTAACACCGACCAAAGGTCTTCAAGATGTTTACGTGTCTGCAAGGACAAATTTAGACGGTATTGTTTCCGGCGTTGTATTGGGAGCCGACTATCATGACTTCAGAGCAGATAGTGGCAATCAAAAATATGCAACGGAAATAGATCTAATCGCGGAGAAAGCAATCGACAAGACTTATTCCGTCGGCAGCAGGGCTGCTTTCTTTAATGCAAAAGCATCTTATGCCGCTGTTGATGTTAATAAGTTCTGGTTGTATGCATCAATGAAATTCTAGTTTTTTATGTAAGCGTTGTGAAATGTACGTCTCCTGATTATCCTTTATGAGTGGGCGTATAGTATAGAAATAGGGGCACGGTTTTCGTGCCCCTAACTTTTTTCTATAATCAATGGCAATTTGGCACGAGCAGCTCTTTCCAAATGCCTACCTTGCCCCACAAACTCTCAGAAAGTTGCGCTTTCACTCCGATTCCTCGCTAATCTCTACTTTGCGAAACTATTCAAAAACCTCTCAGCTGCAGAAATTCTGAAGTCTTCTGTTAAACACGAGGCAGACACTCGATGCAACACCATAACAGATGGTGATAACATGCGGCGCGGATCACAATTTAACTTTAGCAGAGAAGAATTTCTCAATTTTTCGAGTTTTCAATCAAGGAATTTTTTTGAATTATCAGCCACTTATTCTCGCTTCTACTTCGATTTATCGCAGTGAGCTATTGGGACGTCTTAAAATCCCATTTCAAATTACTGCTCCTGACATAGACGAAACTTCGTTACCCGGAGAAAGTGCTAAACAAGTCGCATGGCGACTTTCGCGTGAAAAAGCACGTGCAGTGGCGACCCAATATCCAGATGCGCTGATTATAGGCTCAGATCAGGTCGCATTATTGGGTGAACAACAGCTAGGCAAACCGCTCACGCATGAGAATGCTGTACACCAATTGCGTACTATGCGTGGCCGCAGCGTGTATTTTTACACTGCACTGACCTTGTTGAATGCGCGCAATGATGAAACTCAAACTGACATTGCGACAAATTGCGTCAGCTTTCGCAATTTCAGCGACAGCGAAATCGAATCCTATCTACACAAAGAGCAGCCTTATCACTGTGCAGGTAGCGCGAAATCAGAAGGTTTGGGCATCGCACTCATTAGTCGGATGGAGGGTGACGACCCGACCGCTCTAATCGGACTACCACTTATTTCATTGGTGTCCATGCTTAGAAATCAGGGGGTTTTAATATTGTAATTACCCTATTTAACATTAGGCTTTAAAATCCGACTTAAATTTATTATAACCGCTTGTAATAATAAATTATTTTATGCATTGCATGAAATGATCTAACATATATATTGCTTAGCAATAACTCGTACAACCTGGCTCACTTTAGTGCTACCCTTTGCAAACTATTAATAGTCATTTAACTAGGCTTTTAGGCGTTTATTCATATGGAGAGAGTGGCGAATTTAGTTGCACTAGCGCTGCATTTCTGGTATTAAAGCTCGTTTTTTAAATTTTGTTTGAAGTTTCTGGAGATATTTGATGTCGGTACAACCCACAAAGCCCACTACCCCGTACAAAACCAAGAAGGGGGAAATTTATATGAACCCTAAGCAACTGGATCATTTTCGCAGCATTCTGAACAGCATCAAGACTGGGTTAGGTGAGGAAATTGACCGTACGGTTCACTCCATGCAGGATGATGCCACTGTGTTTGCCGATCCGAATGATCGTGCAAGCCAAGAATCAGACATGACTTTAGAGCTACGTAATCGTGATCGAGAAAGCAAACTGATCAAAAAGATCAACGAAATATTGGCCAAAATCAATAACGGAGATTATGGATATTGTGAAAATTGTGGCGTAGAAATTGGACTGAACCGCTTAGAAGCACGACCAACCGCCACGTTGTGCATAGACTGCAAAACGCTGGATGAGATCCGCGAAAAACAAGTCGCCAGGTAATCTTTTACCCAAGCAACCCGCGATATTGTTTTAAGTTTAAAAAATGGGCATCTCCGTTTTGTGAAGCTTAAACGGAGATGCCCAATGCAGCCAAATATACCGGAAGTTATATGGTAGCTTTAGGATTCATCAATATTCCCTAAAGACTGCCATCTCCAAGAGTCAACGCACATCTGCACTATACTGCGCTCAGCTCTCCAGCCAAGCTCGCGCTCTGCCCGCGTCGCGTCTGCGTAACAAGTAGCGATATCCCCTGGACGACGCCCCACTACTTTATAGGGAATGTTCCGTCCGCTGGCTTGCTCGAAGGCGCGCACCATCTCCAAGACGCTATTACTCCGCCCTGTGCCCAAATTATAGGTAGCCACTCCAGTCTGATCAGCCAACTTCTCAAGAGTCTTGACATGGCCAATAGCCAGATCAACAACATGAATATAATCTCTCATACCAGTGCCATCAATGGTTGGATAGTCATCTCCATAAATCGACAACATCTCGCGCCGGCCTTGCGCCACTTGAGCAATGTAAGGAAGCAGGTTATTCGGAATATCAGTGGGATCCTCGCCAATCAAACCACTTTCATGCGCGCCTACAGGATTAAAATAACGAAGCAACGCAATTCGCCATGAAGGATCAGCTATCGCAAGATCACGGAGTATTTCCTCGACCATCAGCTTACTTCTACCATATGGATTGGTCGCACCAAGTGGAAAGTTTTCCACAATTGGAACTGTAGCAGGATCACCGTAAACTGTAGCAGAAGAAGAAAAAACCAGTGTCTTTATCCTTGCCGCGGCCATCGTCTCAAACAACACCAAACTACCATAGACGTTATTGTCATAGTAGCGTAACGGCTGCTCCACGGATTCACCTACCGCTTTCAAACCAGCAAAATGAATTACTGCATCATAGTTATGTCGTGCAAAAAGTGCCTGCATCGCTTGCCGATCACGAATATCAACCTCAACAAATCTCGGTCGACGTTTAACAATACGCTCAATACGATCAAGAACCGATGCCTTACTGTTACTAAAATTGTCAGCGATCAGAATTTCAAAGCCAGCCAGCATCAGCTCAACAACCGTATGCGAGCCGATATAGCCGGTTCCACCTGTTACTAAAATCATTCTTCTTCCTTTTTGTCAGTAGCAGATTCCAGCTTGAAGTGAGAGTTTTGTAAGTTAGTTTGTGAGGTAAGCCACATGGATATAGTTGCTTCTTATACTACCCAGAAAAAAATAACCAATACGAAGTGAAGCTTTTTATCTTTTCATCAACAATTATAAATTAATAACACACTTATTATCATAACCTTACATTTTTAAAATATGTTTCATCGTTTTCCCCATTTCAGCTGGGTTGCGCGTGATGTGTATGCCACATTCTTCCATTACTGCTAACTTGTTCTCGGCTCCGCCCTGACCTCCAGAAATAATTGCACCAGCATGTCCCATACGCTTACCAGACGGCGCAGTAAGCCCCGCAATGAAGCCAACCACGGGCTTTTGCATATTACTCTTGATCCAGCGTGCGCATTCTTCTTCATCACTACCACCAATCTCGCCTACCATCACCACAGCATCGGTCTCTGGGTCATCGTTGAACAATTTCATTATCTGCAAGTGCTTCATGCCATTGATCGGATCGCCGCCTATTCCAACACAAGAAGATTGCCCGAAGCCCAACTCAGTCAGTTGCCAAACTGCCTCATAAGTCAGCGTGCCCGAACGCGATACCACGCCGATACGTCCCTTACGGTGAATATGCCCAGGCATAATGCCAATTTTTATTTCGTCCGGTGTAATTAGTCCTGGACAATTCGGACCTATAAGCAGCGTCTTCTTGCCCTGCATTTTGTAACGAGTGCGCAGCATGTCATGCTCAGGTATACCTTCTGTGATGCAGATCACCAACTCTAGCCCCGCTTCCACCGCCTCATCAATCGCTGCAGCAGCATAGGGGGGGGGTACATAAATCACTGAGACCGTTGCTCCGGTTTGCGTGCTTGCTTCCATTACACTGTTAAATACTGGAATACCCTCATAGCTTTGTCCGGCCTTGCCGGGCGTCACGCCTGCGACAAAACAATTCGCTCCATTTGCATAATTCTTACAATGCAAAGTGTGGAACTGGCCGACTTTACCAGTCATACCTTGCGTCATTACTTTCGTATCTTTGTTAATAAGAATGGACATTATGCCCCCTTTGCCGCAGCCACAACCTTTGCTGCCGCATCTGCCATATCACCGGCAGAAATAATTGGCAAGCCAGATTCAGCCAGAATTTTTTTTCCGAGATCAACGTTAGTGCCTTCCAGACGAACCACTAATGGTACTTTCAAATGCACTTCGCGTGCCGCGGCCACCACGCCTTCGGCAATCACATCACACTTCATAATTCCGCCGAAGATATTTACCAATATTGCGCGCAAATTCGGATTTCTTAACATCAATTTAAACGCTTCAGTTACTTTTTCCTTGCTGGCACCACCACCCACGTCAAGAAAATTCGCTGGCAGGCCGCCGTACAACTTGATGATATCCATAGTCGCCATAGCTAGCCCAGCACCATTCACCAAGCAACCGATGTTGCCTTCCAGTGAAATATAGCTAAGGCCGAATTCTGAAGCTTCAACTTCGGCTGGGTCTTCTTCATCCAAGTCGCGTAACGCCACAATCTCTTGATGACGAAATAGCGCATTACTATCGAAATTAATTTTTGCATCCAGCGCCAGTAAATTCTGATCCACCGTCAGCACCAGCGGATTGATCTCCGCCAGTATTGCATCCTTTTCCATGAATGCCCGGTACAGGCCTTGCAAACAGGCTCGCGCCTGAGCAAACACTGCATTCGGGATGCCAATCAGCCGCGCCACAGCGTCTGCCTCAGTATCAAGTAGTCCTGACGAAGGGTTTATCCATACCTTGTGAATTTTTTCGGGCGAATGCGCAGCGACTGCCTCGATTTCCATTCCTCCCTCGCTACTTGCCATAAGCACGACACTCTGCTTGCTACGGTCAATTACCATCCCTACGTAATACTCTTTGGCAATCTGCACGCCCTCCTCAATCAGCAAGCGTCTGACCAATTGCCCATCAACATTAGTCTGGTGCGTTACCAACTTCATACCAAGAATTTTTGCAGCATGCGTGCCCACATCCTGCACCGAATTCGCCACCTTAACCCCGCCACCCTGGCCACGTCCACCGGCATGAATCTGCGCCTTCACCACCCACACCGAGCCACCCAACTTCTGTGCGACGGCAAGGGCCTCATCCATGCTGAAGCAAACCGATCCGCGTGGAGTCGGCACGCCATACTGACGGAAGATTTTCTTGGCCTGATATTCGTGAATTTTCATGTTTGACTCAGTACCCTATTTCGTACGCAAACTAGGCGATGCCCTAAAGACATCATACTACCTAATTATCGCTCACTTTAAAATATAACATATTGATTTAATTTTAATAATCTCTGACATTTTAATATAAACCACAACTGAAATATATATTATGCAACTCAATATATTGATTACAAATAAAACACACAGCCATACCGAGATTCAAAATGCACGTAAAAAATACACACGAAATAAGTATATACGAGGCATTCACAAAACACGAAAGCTGTGTGAGAAACATCTTCTGTGGGAAGTATATTCTGGTTCAAACTCATCTCGATTGCTATAAACAACAGTATTGGCCCAACCGCTTGTGCGTCGCATAGCTGCTATTATTTCTGTTATGTTCGCGGAAGCTTACCAAGTTCAGATTTGTAGCACTTACACAGTACAGTCGATAATTTTCTCACGACTGTCATCCAACCTCTTTACAATAGCCGCAGTCATTCATATAGCGCATCATGACCCCAAACCGCGAACATCATTACACTGAAAATGTGCAGGAACATCTGCACCAGGTGCAAAACCTGCTGGATAAGCACACTCTGGTCGAAATGCTGGCGCGCAAGCAGGAAATGCCACGCCAAGAACGTCATGAGTTGTTGGACAGCATACTGCACAAGCAACATCTAGCCGAACTACAAAATAAACTTAGCAACCTGCATTCTTCCGATATCGCATTTATTTTGGAGGCTCTACCTATTGAGCAGCGCTTGCTGGTATGGGACCTGGTCAAGGCTGATCGTGACGGCGAAATTTTGATCGAAGTTTCCGATGCAGTGCGTGAATCATTGATTGCCACCATGAGTCGCGAGGAACTGCGCGAGGCGGCGGAGCAGCTTGATACTGATGAGATCGCCGATTTGGCGCATGATTTGCCACATGCAGTGATGCGCGATGTATTTAAATCTCTCACCATTGAAGAGCGCGAGCAATTGCGCGCGGCGATGTCCTATCCAGAAGATGCGGTAGGCGCGCTGATGGATTTCGATATGGTAACTATCCGCGAGGATGTCACTCTGGAAGTAGTGTCACGTTATCTTCGCCGTTTCGACGATATGCCAGATCATACTGACCAGCTATTTGTAGTGGATAGAAACGATATTTTTAAAGGTGTGTTGCCACTTAATCGCTTATTGGTAAACGAACCTGAAGTGCTCGTTAGTAAGCTGATGTTAACCGATACCATCAAATTACATTCAGATGACAAGGCGGAGCAAGCAGCACAGGCATTTGAGCGTTATGACTTAGTTTCTGCACCCGTGTTAGAAGAAGATGGGAAGCTAGTTGGTCGCGTTACCGTGAACACGGCAATGGACTATATCCGTTCAGAATCGGAAAGCGACATATTGAATACAGCTGGTTTACGTGAAGAAGAAGATATCTTTGCTTCGGTATGGAAGAGCGTAAAAAACCGCTGGATGTGGCTGGCGCTAAATCTGTGTACGGCATTCTTTGCCTCACGCGTGATAGGGGAGTTCGAAAACACCATCGAAAAACTTGTCGCGCTCGCGGCGTTAATGCCTATTGTGGCAGGCATTGCTGGCAACTCTGCAAACCAGACCGCCACAATTATCATCCGCTCGCTAGCGCTGGGGCAACTTAACCAAGCTAATACACGGCGGTTAATTAGTAAGGAACTCACCATCGGTGGGCTAAATGGACTGATTTGGGGTGGTATAGCCGGACTGTTCGCTTACGTCCTATATAAGAGCGTACTGCTTGGCGTAATTTTGACCGGTGCCATGGTGCTTAATCTAGTCCTTGGCGCATTGGCTGGCTTGTTGATACCGTTGTCCATGCAGCGTATGGGGCGTGACCCAGCCATCGGCTCCAGTGTATTGCTTACCGCAATTACCGACAGCGGCGGCTTTTTTATTTTCCTTGGGCTCGCGGCCCTATTTTTAATCCATTGAATTCCACGTTTACGCATTTGTGATGCAACGCCAAGAACGATGCGTTTTTTTGAATATACATTTGGTAAGCTGGTACCGATTGCGCATTTTGAGATGCAGATGAATAATGGTTAAGCGCGGTTGATCTTGAGGCAGATGTCGAAAGGTTGAGCTCTCCCTGCTATAAATCAGTGGGATGGACGCATACTCAATATAAACGCCAAAATTCCGAGTAATATACGCTATTCAGATCCTGTCTTTCAAATCGATGGGTCAATATAAAACTATAGACATTTTTTAGGGAAACGATATGAAAATTCTTGGACCACTGATACTCGTAGGGTTTTTCTTTTTTGGTGTATTTGTCCTGGCCAATTGGATCGCGCTGACAGCCCCGGCCACACTTTCCTTGATAGCATTCAGTTTCGAGGCGCCTTTGGGCCTTGTGTTGCTGGGGATCATTCTAGTATTTGCGGCGTTTTTTGTCGCTTATGTCCTCATCCTTCGCACTACCATGCTGATGGATGCGCACCGTTATGCGCGTGAACTTAAAGCTCAACAACAACTGGCTGAGAAGGCCGAGGCCTCGCGGCTGAGCGAACTGCGCAAGCAACTCGATCATGAGTTTGCGCAATTGCGGGAAGAGGCAGACAAATCCCGAGTTTCATTTAGTACCCAGGTAGAAGGGTTGGAAGAAGCATTACGCAACCTTATTGGAGAAACTAGCCGCAGCCAGTTAGCATATATGGGCGAGATTGAAGACAAGCTCGACCGGAATCTGGCGACGCAGCCGCCGAGCGAACAATAAAAACTGTAGCTCCCGGCAGGCACCGATTAGAATCAGGTACGGACGATACGGTACGAGCCGGTTGCGAGCTGACATGATGAAGCAGCATGCTATGTATCAAGAGCGGCAGCGGAACATTCCTCAAAAATGTAACGACCGCTGCCATAAATACGAACGCTAACTATACGTGTATTAGTCTATGCTTATGCTCAGACTAGCCTGAACAGCATCCCTGACCTTTCCCATAAAGTGACATCGTGGCAAGCAGGCGCGAGGTCGGATAATACTTCTTTAGGCAAGTGCAGCTTTGAAAATGGAATTTTTTGAGACGCTCTGTGGCGTAAACTCGGATATTCAATCCAGCGAAATTAACCGATAACCTTCATTCTTGCTGTTCCACGATACAAAAACACCCCGGGTATTGCTTAATATAAAAGGGAGGTCAGTTCCACCCGCACTTTCTGCGACTGATCTGGCCTGAGACCAAGTTTGCCCGCCATCGGTTGACTGCATCACGAGAAGTTGTGTTTTTGTTCCATCATATTCGGTCCAGGTCAAGACGACATGCTTCCCCCGAGCCAAGACGTCAGGATGACTTGGCAGTTTTTTCGGTTTGCCGAACGGCAACGGAGCTGAGAAACTCTGTCCCTGGTCAGATGAATAAGCATAGAATAAACCTTGGCGGGCGCTACCTCGCGTAAACCAGGCAATATGGTAGTGATCATCGTCACCTATGGAAATTGCAGGTCCATTTTCAGGACAACCCTTGATCTTCCATTCGTCAAAAGTGACACGCCACGATAGTGATTTTTTGTCGTTCGTTCGCGTCCTGGAAAGACCATGATCGCGAATACTGCCTGGATAAATGAAACGCGCGAATAAAACAGGCTGACCCTCATTATCAAAAGCAGCGGCAATGCGGCAGCATTCACAAACGGTGTCAGAGAGTTTTTGATTGATGAAATCAAGACTGTTCTGCCCGTCAATGGTGGTGTAATAAACCGCGTTTCCAGGTTGCCTCCAGTCGGTACGGTCGCGTTCGTCAAGCCAAAAGACATAAGTCTGACCGGAAGGGTTTAAAACCAGCCGGCCTTGAAATGAATTTGCTTCGGATGCTTTGTCGCTCAACGGTTTTGGCGTTGAAAAACTGCGGCCATTATCGGTAGATGCACTGAAAAACAGGGTTGCAGGTTGAGTGCCTTCAGCTGAATAGATGACAGAAATTTTTCCGTCACGATCAACGGCGATGCCGGGTCGGTTTTCACCGCTCGCTTTGATGCGCTGTGATTCTTTATTGATACGTAAAGGCACGCTGAAGGTCTTGCCCAGGTCGGTTGAATAATCAACATATATATGCCATTTTTCCGGGACAACTCGCCATAAACGGTTATCAGAACCAAAAGTCGCGGTCACGTATAGGCTCCCTCCCTGAGGGTAGCGCGATAAATCGCTTGTTCCGGCCTTTGAATCATTATGATGGGCATAACTAGCCGTGCTAAAGGCTATTGCGCCGAACAGTAATAGGTAACTGAGCAGTTTACGACTGCTCAGTGATAGTGATGACTCGAAGAATTCATTTGCAATTGCTATACGATTAATTTTAATAGCACTCTCGGTCACCGGGTAATCTGACAAAGTCATTTTATCGTTAAGTCCAGAATCTGCAAAAAATATAATGCTACTAAAAAATCACTAGAATGCGACAACGAAGCGGTAAGTTACCCGATAATCTGGTGGCGTTTGATAACCGTTGATATTTTTGACAATGGGTGTCCCTATTGATAAGGCAGTATTCCAGTTTTTGCCGCCGGAGTATCTGATGCCAGGTGAGAGATAAATGATATTGCTGCCCGAGTTCGGCTCAGTCAGACCAGCGGTTTTTTGGCGATCCTGCCACTGACCATTTAACTCCAAAATACCCGTCCACGGGGAATTGTTGCTGCCGACGAAAAGGTTATTTCTGGCCGTGCCAACGAAAGCATAAGAAAGTGCGACATTATAGTCAAAAGTATCGCCTAGATTGGTACGTTGCGCCCCTTCAGTTGCAACCGTATATAGAATACTGCTATCAAACGAGACCTTTCCCATTGCGCGAGTAAAGGAAAGGCCGGCAGCAGGATTCCATGAGCCGCTGCTGGGCTGAAAATGTGTTTCAAGCCGCTCACCGGCGCTGCGGACATTGGTTGCGCCTGGGGTAGTGAGAGCCGCGACCAGTGATAAATGGTTGAGATTGTCGACGGAATTGAAAATACGATATTGACTAAACAGGGAAACGCCACCAAAACCGCCTGGATTGCCCTGGTCACTGACATCGTGATGACCGCCGTGATGATCCACACCACCACTGACACCGAAACGCTGCACATAAGGCAGTCTGACACCCAGCGTCAAGTTGTCGGTCACACCATAGGCCGCAAATACCGATGGGGTTAACTGAGACTTCACACTGTGAACTTCACCATAATCCTTGCTCAGATCATGTAAGACTGACGGACTGGGATTGTCAAAACTAGTAAACTGAGCGATCACACCGCTAGCCCACATTCCGGCGGGGAGTGTTATACCGGTTTGAGTGATAATTGGTGATGCGGTACCTATGCCGAAGCCCATAGAGCCATGATCGGCCCTAGTTGTATTACTGTAAATAGCCAATGTCGATGTTAGAAACATCACCAGAGGAACTTTTTTTGAAAGACTCATAACTAATCCTTGTAATTTATAGTGTTGGAATGACAATTACCCATTGAACCAGCACTCTTAAAATTCTTATTTTTAAAATTGCGATATAAGCTAATGCCTGCATTGATGCCGTTATGAAATGATTTGGCTAAAGAATAACTCAGTTCAATAAGTGTGAACATGCGACAAATTGTCACACCACCTAACAATACATTGATTTAAATAATTAATATTTATACATCAAACCCCAGCAGGACTGCAATTATGCACATACAAATATTGGATTAACGCTTAAAAATCAGTTACCCACTGATTAGCGTCCGTTGGCTGTGGTTTTGAAGCGGCATTTGTTTCATGCATTGAGGCTGTTCTCACACATTAAACGTCTCGCGAAGTCCTTTCCAACGGGGAAGCAATAGCCACGCTATTCATCAAGCACGCGCGTGCTACCATAAGCTCTTTTATATGCTGGGCCGCTACTAATATGACTCTTTAAATTGTGGAATTATATAAAGAAACTTACTATATATTTGGATACAGTTACTGACAGATATTGACTTAAAAAATTAGAATAGATGATAATAAAATTACCTCTAATGCAAGGCATATGGTTAAGAGTTTCATAACAAATAATGGCTCTTCTAAAGCTTTAAAATTAAGCTCTTGATCAATCATTACAGATGCCAGGATGTTAAAGGATACGTGTTCCAAAATTACGCTAAACGAGCTGCCCGCTAGCAGCCTGACGTACTTAAAATAGATCGGCTGCAAATTTAGCTGAGAGGTATATGTCTTACCGCTTTTGTGGCAATAAAATAACTTTTACCCTGTAAAATCGTCAGATGGGGTAAGCAGGCATTTCGCCGTAAGGTGAAAGCTCGCAAAGCTTATCCCTGCTCAGCTAATTTTCGCTACGATTTTTTCGTTCTACAGGCTATTTGGTAGCGGCCATTGTTATTTAATAAAATTTCATCAGGAGGTTTTTCATGGCGCTACTGCCGAAATTATTTGGAAAAAAATCAGAGACGCCAATATTGCCGACCGAACCTAAACCGTTTGCGGACGGTAAAGACTCCACTACTATAGATAAACTGCGTAAGCGGCATATAGAAAACGCTGCTGAAGTATCACTAAAATTGGCAGATGAAACCAACCCTCTTCGTGGAAAATTAAAAAAATATGCAATAGAGGACGATGAAGGCGCAATTGCTGCAAAGAAAGCAGCTAGCATTATTTCTTCTGAAAACAATAACGCTATCTTAGCGGTGCAAGATAATGACGCCCTGATGGTGGCGACATGGGGCAACGACCTAGCGGGGATAGCGAGCTTAATTAAACAGGGTGCAGATTTGAATTTTCGTGACTTTCTGGGTAAATCGCCCTTGCATTATGTCTCAAGCTTAGACGCAGCTAAGCTGTTAATTGGTGGTGGAGCTGACATTAACACGATGGATAATAACAATCGTACTCCATTATTCGAGGTTGACGATCCTAATATCGCCATGTTTTTAATTGATAACGGTGCTAGTGTTAATTTGAAAGATAAAGATAGTTTCACGCCTTTGCATTTATGGGTTAATCATCCAACAGTCGCCAAACATTTATTGGTTGCCGGTGCCAACCCAAACATTCAGCTTTCACGAGGTGGTACATTGTCCAGAGGGGGGCTTTATAAGAAGGGGAATAGCACTTTACATTGCACTAATAATATAGAATCAGCCAAAATTTTAATTGAATATGGCGTAGATATCATGATTAAAAATAAATATGGGTTACTTGCTGAAGAGACGGCTACAGATGATACTAGAGAAGACGGATTGGCAGATTATATTAAATCTATCCGTATAAATAAGGAATGAGGTAATAGCCGATGTTCCATTTTTGAGCGGGTGTTGGCGGGAGCAGCGCTAAGTTTTTAGTTACACAAGCTAGAGATTACGATGTAATGTGCCTATCAGCGCATCCAAAAATGGATATTAGTTGTTTCCTCATCCCCAAATAGAACCAAAAGGTATTATCAGGACACCCGCACCATTTCTCAGCGGGGCAATAGGTTTCTTTATAGATTAAATCTTGCAATAGCAATTTGTAATGGCTTGTCACTTCAACCGAATATCTTAAATTTTCAAAAACTACAGTTTATGCCATTAGCAATAATACGTAATATGTCATGACAATGTCTCAGGTTAAATTTGAGACGCCTCCAGAAGCGACACATCCTGCAATAACCTCTGTAATTCTGGCAGGGGGTTTAGGCACGCGTATCGGCGGCGCAAAAGGTTTGCAACCCTTGCATGGTCGAGCGTTAATTGGCTGGGTATTAGATTCTGTCAGCCGCCAAAGTGAAGAAGTTTTGATTAATGCGAATGGTGTACCAGATGCTTATTTATGCTTTGGCTATCCTGTCATTGCCGATGAGACCCCGGATTGGCCAGGACCGCTCGCTGGATTGCAGTCCGCTCTGCGTCTTGCACGTCATGATTGGGTTGCAAGTGTTCCTTGCGACACACCATTCCTGCCAGACGATTTGATTGCCCGTTTATATAAAGCAGTTAGCACAACAACTACGATGGATGCCGCTGTAGCTGTCGTTGCTGGGAAGCGGCAGCCTACTATTGCCCTCTATCGGAAAAACGTACTTCCTAAACTTGATGCCTATTTGAATTCGGGTGGGCGTAAAGTAAATGCCTGGCTAGAAACCTTACATGTAAGTGAAGCATTAATAGATGATGCAATTGCATTTACTAACATTAATACGCTGGACGATTTGGCACACGCTAGCCAGATTTCAGTAAATGTACACACTAAGGATGGTGCTGAGAAATCCATAATCAACAAATAAAATGAGTGCAACGCAATTGAAAATAACGTGACTGCTCATTTTGTGTATTATCGGTAGGAGCAAAATTCATGTAGATTCCGGCCTTCGTTGGAATGACGAGCCGTACTATTTGACGACCGACTCTTTAGGTTCTTGTTCTGTTCGCTCTATGATAGGTGATAATATTGTCACTGTTATTCGGCGATTTTGCGCGCGCTCATCCGCAGTATCATTGGATGTCACCGGATGGTTGGCGGCAGAGCCTATCGCTTTAAGGTTCTTTGGCATCAACCCATGCTCGATAAATAAACGCACTACGCTACTGGCTCGTGCCGAGGATAGCTCCCAATTGGATGGAAACTGCTCAGTGGCAATGGGTATGTCATCGGTATGCCCTTCTACCTCAATGGCCAAATCGACTGGCTCTAGTACCTTCGCCACATCGACAAGAGTGCTTATTGCACCGCCTTGTAATGTTGCATTCCCTTGATTGAATAGCGCACTAGCGTTAATTTCCACCGCTACACCACGATTAGTTTGCATCACACTTACCTGGCCATTTTTAACCAATGCGCTCATGACTTGATTGATTTTTTTGGCGATGTCCTGCATGGCTTCCTGCTGTTGCTGGGCTAACTTGGCATTCCTCCTGTCCACCAAGGATTTTAGCAACAAGCCCTGCTCGCTTGCTGGAACGATTGCAGCGGGTTTGACTATCTGTTTACCAAATGCGGAAGTCAATGAGGCACTGAATATTTGATATTTACTTTCATTCACCGAAGACATTGCATACATCACCACAAAGAAGGCAAATAGCAGAGTGATGAAGTCGGCGTATGAAATTAGCCAGCGATCATGGTTTTCATGCTCTCTATGTCTTGCCCGACGCGCCATGACTAAGGAATGAATCCCTGCAACTTGCTTTCGATGAAATTTGAACTTTCGCCACTAGCAATGGCTGTCAGTCCATCAACCAACATCTCACGCATTACTACCTGTTGCAGAATCAACATTTTCAATTTATTGGCCATGGGTAAAAATACTAGATTCGCAAGCCCCACACCGTAAATGGTAGAAATAAACGCAACTGCAATCCCTGCTCCCAGCTTTGACGGTTCGCCAAGACTCTGCATGACATGAATTAAACCAAGCACAGCGCCTAGAATGCCGATAGTTGGCGCATACCCTGCTGCTGATTCCCATACACGTGCAGATTGGAATCGCAATTGTTCATACGTATTATTATCTACCTCCAGTACTTCTCTAATTTTTTCCGCACTGTTGCCATCCACCAGCAGTTGAAGCCCTTTTTTTACAAATAAATCGCTGCTCCTGGCAATTTGTGGTTCCAGAACAAGCACTCCATCCTTGCGCGCTTGCCTGCTCCAAGCGGCAATCTGATAGATTAATTTCTGCTGGGATAACGTTGGTGTAACGAACACCCAGCGGCCCATTTTGATGCCTTCCACAAAAACATTTAGTGGACTTTGCAGCATCACTGCGCCCAGAGTGCCGCCGAACACAATAAGGAAAGCCGCTCCCTGAAAAAGGATAGATAGCTCACCCCCTTCAAGTAACTGACCGCCTAAAACTCCGCCTAGGCCGAGCAATAGGCCCGCTAAGCTAAGCTTGTCCATTAATGCCCTTTCAGCGAACTGCGTAAACGTGCTACCGCCTGACTGTGCAACTGGCACACTCGCGATTCGCTTACGCCCATCACCTCCCCGATTTCGCGCAAGTTCATATCCTGCTCGTAATGCATACCCATCAATTTGCTCTCACGTTCTGGCAAATTCCCTATTGCCTTAATCAACGCACTGCGAAAACGTTCATCTTGCAACAAATCGAGCGGATTAGCATCGCTATCAAAATCATAACGTTCGAAGAAATCCTCCTCACCTTCGCCATGAAAATCTTCGTAATATACTAATTGCGCGCCACGCGCCGTGAACAACATTTGTTGATATTCTGTCAACGGGACGCCCAACTCCTGAGCAAGCTCCGTTTCACTCGGCGGTTTGCCCAGGCGTTGCTGTAGTTTGCAAATTGCCGTCTCAATGCGGCGCATATCGCGACGCAAGTTGCGCGGCATCCAATCGGCTTGGCGCAGTTCGTCTAGCATCGAACCACGGATACGCTGCGAGGCATACGTTTCAAATTGCGCACCACGCAAATCATCATAGCGCCCAGCCGCCTCCAAAAGACCCATCATGCCAGCCTGTATGAGGTCATCTACCATTACGCTGCTGGGCAATCGCAGCATCAAATGATGTGCAATACGCTTTACTAGCGGCGCATATTCTTTGATGCACTGCTCCTTGTCACATTTTCCACTGGCTGTGTACATAATAAGTGTTATTGAGATTTACATTGATTATGAATAAGTGTCATTGATGGCAACCATCATTCTCGTTTCGATAACCTCAAAACAGGCTGGCTATGGTGAATCGTAAATCCAAAATTCAAAATATTTTTAAAGCTCTCAAGACCCAGTCTTTGCGGGATTGACTGGGTTAATAAAGCATGTCGCATGATGAAATTTAGCAACATCTATTAATTAGATTAAAGATTACTGATAATATTTTTTAATAAATTAAATGTCAATACATTGATTTGTTTATATAAACACGAATTATATATTTAAATAACTTGCGCGCGTTCTAATTCAGAGTACTTACCTGTCGAATCAATCGCTGCATAATATTGGCCAGACCTCCTGACTCCTTGTTTACAGCAGTGGGCAGCAACATCAGGTTGCGGCCCAGATCACCGAATGCCAGAGTAGACTGCGCAGCCGGGAACACATCAAGAACTGGGCGCCCTAATTGTGCCGCACGTTTAAGCTTTTCATCAAATGGAATATAACCCAGATATTCCACACATACCTGCAAATGTTGGCGTGCTACTTGCGCCATGTTACCAAATACAAGGCGTGCCGCCTGCTCATTACACGCCTTATTAACCACAATCCCAAAGTGCTGATGCCCATCCTGCATAGCCATGCGCTTGATCAAGGCGTAACTTTCAGTGATAGCAGAGGGAGTGGAGTTCATTACTAACATTAGCGGCTGATTAGGTGCCAAGCTACCCGTAATATCTGTATCCCTATATGTCGTTGCATCCACCAATACAACATCTACATCGCAGGATACTTCTGCCAAACTTTCCAGTAAGTGCTCACGCTCTTGCGCACACAATGTTGGTAGCGCTTGAATGGCACGTGCTACAGGCAGTATGCGTATATTCTGTGGGCCATCATGCAGCATAATTTCGCGCATCGACTTTCCGCACCGTATAGCGTGCAACAAGTCATGACGTGACTTGAGTGCAAGCATGTTACTTACATTGTCGAGCGACTGACTTTCGTCTAGTATGAGCACCTCTTTGCCAGCGCGCGCCAAGGACGCAGCCAAATTCACCACTACACTGGTTGCCCCGAAGCCAGCGCGGGCAGCAGCCACCGTAATCACGCGCGTGGAAGCACGAACCAACAGACGACGCAATCCCTCCGCTTGATCAGTTACGCGCTCAAGTTGCATATTTTTCCCGCATTATAGGTGCCGCACCCACTCCCGCCATCAGCGCAGGAAATTCCAGTTCGTGCAACGTAAATGGAGCTGCTTTAGCAGATTGTTTGAAGGCGCGATGCAACAGATATTCCATATTTACTTCGTGTAAATCTTCCGGCACGCGTTGTCCATTGGCAATGTAGTGCAATATCAATTTGTGGCGCATTGCCACATCCAGCACCGTACCAAAGGTTACCGCTTCGTCCAGTTTTGTGGGAATGCAACCAATTACCCCTGCACCGTTGTACATGCACGCCACATCATTTAGAGTGTCGCCGCTACTGGTAGCATTTAGCAACAACAGACGCTTCACTCCAGTCGCATTGAACATTTCGGCTTGCGCTGCCATGCGACTATCATGTTGTCCCATACCGATGGTATCAATCAGCACCAAATGTTTATTCTTCAGGCCAGCCAAGGTCTGACGTAAATCTTCTGTATCTCGCACTAGGTGCACTGTTACACCGAGTATTTTCCCATAGATACGCAATTGTTCGTGCGCACCAATTCGGTAACTGTCGGTGGTGAGTAATGCTACCTTGTCGGCACCATAGCGAACCACTGCACGTGCCGCCAGCTTGGCTGTAGTGGTGGTTTTTCCAACGCCAGTGGGACCTATCAGTGCAACCACGCCACCACGCACTATGATATCTTCTTGCTTCGTGGCGATACGCAAGTTGTTCCCCAGAACCTGACGTACCCATTCCATATTGGCCGTAGCTGGCATTTTCCCTATCATCTGGCGCGATAGGGATGCGCTAAATCCTGCATTCAGCAAATCGCGCAATATGCGCGTGCGTTGAGGGTCGCGCTGCTGCCTATCCGACCACGATTGGCAGTCCATCTGTTCCTGCATCATATTGCGCATGAACTTAAGCTCGCTGAGGATACCTTGCTGCTCCATCTGCATTGTAGATATGGAAGATTTTGCAGGCTCCGCCACAACTGCGGCAGGTGCACGCTTCTGCGCCACTATCGCTGCCCGGATTGGGACTGGGACTGGGGCGGGCACTGGCTGTCTGGACTCATGTGTCAACTGGGCAAATTCCGCGCTGGCCAATGCCATAATCTCGACCCCACCGTCTACCTTACGATTGGATAGAATAACTGCATCAGCACCCATTTCAATGCGTATCAACCGCAATGCTTCACGCGACGTTGTTGCTACAAATTTTTTCACGTTCATGCGCTTCCCCCTACCATTGAAGTTACCCTTACCGCCTTGAAGCCGGGCACTTCCTCATGCGAAATAACTTTGAGTTGCGGCAATGCGCGTTTCAGAAAATGTGCCAGCAAATCGCGTAACTGTCCGGGAACCAATAACACCGTGGGCAGCCCTAATTGTTCTTGTAGCTTTGCAGCATTTCGCGCCTCTCGCAAAAGAGTATCGGCCAATCCTGGCTCGATAGCCAAATTGCTGCCTCCCGTCTGCATGGCCTGCATCAAGATATATTCCAGCTCTTTATCCATGCCGATCACCTGCAATTCCTGTGCTGCGGGGTAGAACTGTTGCACAATGGCCGGGCCTAACGCGACTCGCACTAAGGCGGTCAGCTGGTGTGCGTCCTGTGTCTGAGCGGCAGACTCCGCCAACGTTTCCAATATGGTGCGCATGTCACGGATATGCATTCCTTCGTCGAGCAAATTCTGCATCACCTTCTGAACTGTAGAAAGCGGCAGCAGCTTAGGAATAAGATCATCGGTCAGCTTGGGTGACAGCTTGCTCAAATGATCGAACAATTGCTGTAATTCCTGTCGACCCAGCAGTTCAGCGGAATGCGTTTGGACGAGATGACTTAAATGAGTGGCGATAACCGTACTGGCATCAACCACCGTATAACCCATAGACTGTGCCTGCTCGCGCATCGCCGTGTCCACCCAGGTTGCAGGCAGGCCGAATGCCGGATCATGCGTCTGATTACCAGGTAACACACCAGTGGCGTTGCCTGGATTAATCGCCAGATGCATATTGGGAAAGGCATCACCCGTGCCAATTTCAACTCCCTTCAGAGTAATACGATATGCATTTGGGCGCAGGTCGAGATTGTCGCGGATATGTACTGCTGGCGGCAAAAATCCAATGTCATGTGTAAATTTTTTGCGTATTCCTTTGATGCGACGCAAAAGGTCTCCATCCTGAGCTTTATCAACCAGCGCGATAAGACGATACCCGACTTCCAGTCCCAGTATGTCCACTTGCGAAACATCTTCCCAACTCGCCTCATTCGTTTCCGATGGCGGTGCAACAATACTTGCCGCTTCAGGCTTCTGCTCGATAGTCTTGGCGCGCTTCATGATGAAATAAGCCAGGCCGCCCAAAGTACCCGCTAGCAGCAAGAAAGAAAAATGCGGCATGTTAGGAATTAGCCCCAGCATGCCAATGATGCCAGCAGTTAAAATCAGTACCTGCGGTTGACTAAATAACTGCCCCACGATTTGCTGGCTGATATTCTCTTCAGTGGAGACACGGCTCACCATCATGCCGGCTGCGGTGGAAATAACAAGCGCAGGAATTTGCCCCACCAAACCATCGCCGATGGCCAATAAGGTATAGTTGTTGGCGGCAGTCGCTACGTCCAGGTTGTGTTGGAATACACCAATGATCAATCCGCCAATGACATTGATAAAAATGATGACAATGCCCGCTATCGCATCGCCACGCACGAACTTGCTGGCCCCATCCATTGAGCCATAGAAATCCGCTTCCTGCGAAATAGTGGCACGCCGCCGCCGCGCCTCATCTTCACCAATCAGTCCGGCATTCAGGTCCGCGTCAATCGCCATCTGCTTGCCAGGCATTGCATCCAATGTGAAGCGAGCTCCAACCTCAGCGATACGACCTGCACCTTTGGTAATCACGACAAAGTTAATCACCACCAGAATGATGAACACGACTATGCCGACAGCATAATTGCCACCCACCAGAAAATGGCCAAACGCTTCAATCACCTTACCCGCCGCTCCCGGACCAGTATGCCCTTCCAGCAGCACCACACGAGTTGAAGCTACATTTAAAGAAAGGCGTAGCAGTGTGGTAATCAACAGGACGGTTGGGAATACAGCAAAATCCAGAATCTTGGTGGTATGCATACTTACCAGCAACACCATAACAGCCAGAGCAATATTGAAGGTGAACAAAATATCCAGTAGAAGCGGTGGCAACGGCAACACCATCATCGCCAGAATCATCACAATCAGCACTGGCCCAGCCATGCCGCGCAAACCAATACGCTTAATAAAATTTTGTATTGTCAACAAATTAATCATATAGCCCCTTCCCCATCAGATGCGGGATCAAGTTGTGGTGGCACCGGCAAGTCATGAGGCGCATCCGGCATAACGCCACCACCTTGACGATAACGACGTAATTGATAAACATAGGCCAATACTTCCGCTACCGCGTTGTATAAAGCTTCAGGAATGGCCTGCCCCAACTCGGTATGCTTGTGCAAAGCGCGCGCCAGTGGTGGTGCCTCAAGAATAGGCACATTATTTTCAATGGCAATTTCACGGATGCGTGCAGCAAGCAAGTGGGAACCTTTGGCCACCACGACAGGCGCACCCAACCCTTTCTCGCTGTAACTCAATGCTACGGCATAGTGTGTCGGGTTGGTCACCACCACGTCGGCAGTCGGAATGTTCGACATCATGCGGCGGCGCGCCATTTCGAGCTGCATGCTGCGAATACGTCCCTTGACCTGTGGATCACCTTCAGATTCTCTGGCCTCTTTACGAACCTCTTCCTTGGTCATCTTCAGTTTTTTGTTGTGTTCCCACAATTGGAAGGGGACATCCACTGATGCAATCAGAAACATGCCCCCCATAATAGCGACGAAACTCATCCACAACAGATAGCCCAGATGAGGAAAGGCAGCAATTAACGGCTCCGCTGCCATCATCATCACTGAGTCCTTGTGGTGCCAGATAGCCCACACACCTATCCCACCTACCACCAGTGACTTGGCGATAGCCTTGCCAAGTTCGACTAGGCTATTTATCGAGAACATGCGGCCTATTCCTGCGATCGGATTGAGTTTTGAAAAGTTGGGTTGTAGTGGCTTCAAGCTGAATATCCAGCCGTTAAGCAATAACGGGGATAGCGCGGCAATAACAAGCAGCAATAATAGAAAAGGTAGAAATGCCACTAGAACTTCCAACGACAGCGTGTGCAAGCGTGGCAACAACAGATCGGTATTGAAAGCCAGTGTAGAATCAAGTGTAAGACCATCACGAAACAGCTTGGTTAGTTGCGAAGACAACCCGGAACCCATCAACCATAACCCAGCCCCCCCTGCAAACAGCACAGAGAAGGTAGTCAATTCGCGCGAACGCGCTGCCTGACCTTCTTCACGAGCCTGATCCAATCGCCGTTGTGAGGGTTGTTCTGTTTTTTCTAGATCGCTGTCTTCTGCCATGATTTATTACTCCACTAACCATAGTGATTATCAGCAATCTTGAAAAACACAGCACGATGAATAAAGCGAGTTTTACGATGTATTTCACTCTCTGAATTAAGATCGCACGTAAATGCGACCCGACCCTGTAATGTCAGCCCACCTTTAATAACACCCTCATTAAAAGCCAGTCATATCGCCCCATTTTTACAAAATAACATTAACAATCAATATATTGTAACTACTCACCCCATCCCTCAAGAGCCTTACCCGCCAAAGCGATTTGAATA
>NZ_CAKMLL010000048.1 GCF_927797785.1 Candidatus Nitrotoga sp. BS
AATGAGACAGGCACCATTGTTATTAGTTCCATTAATTACGGTTCACTACACTAGAAGCTCACGTTTTTATCGCATCACCAGTTACCTGTAAATCATGGCATACAAGGGTGTGTACCCCATGATCGCTGTTAAAATTGCTTCGGCTAATACAATCAAGGGCGAGTAGTTACGCTTCGAGAATCATTTCATACGATGTTTGGCTAAAAAATGCCCGTCGGACTGGAACTGTACATTATTGATGATCATGGCGTTCGGCGCGTCAAAGTTAGCGGCTCTGAATAGCTGATTTCAATGGCGCTGCCTCTTTGCACCTAAGGTTAAATTGTCTGGAGTAAAAATATTGCTCGATATAGTTTGCTCAAGTGAGGTGGAAAAAAGCTTGCCATAGATTTTCGGAAAAATGCCTCAGCTATCTATGTCAAACGGGACAAACCTCGAACGAAATTCCGTATTTCTTAAAAACGGTTGGTCTACCTGACTATTTTTGGTTGATGGCTTGAAAAAAATTGAGACACGCAAATGGCTCCGACGGTAGTGCGATTGACCGTTTGTGTTTTCACGGGTAGCATAGCTGCCTCCGTTGTTTTGAAAGGCTCAGTTAAAATGCAACGCAAATTCATTGTTGGAAATTGGAAGATGAATGGAGCGCTGACCAATAATGAGGCTTTGTTGAAAGAAGTGGCGAATGGCTTAGCGCAAATGCCGACAGTAGATTGCGCAGTGTGCGTGCCTTTTCCCTATCTGGCACAAACGCAATCGCTGCTGCGTGACACCTCCATAAAATGGGGAGCGCAGAATGTACATCAAGCGAATAATGGAGCCTACACTGGCGAAGTAGCTGTTTCCATGTTACGTGACTTTGACTGCGATTATGTGATCGTTGGACATTCCGAACGACGCCATTTATATGGCGAAAGTAATCTGCTGGTAGCTGAAAAGTTCGCTGCAGTTCAAGAAGCAGAGTTATTGCCAATCATGTGTGTTGGCGAAACGTTGGAACAGCGTGAAGCCGGTATAACAGAAATGGTTGTAGCAGAACAACTGGCTGAAGTTATCAAACTGCGAGGTGTGCAGTCGTTCCGCACTGCGGTCATTGCTTATGAGCCCGTCTGGGCTATAGGAACAGGCAAGACTGCCACACCAGAACAGGCGCAAGAAGTACATGCTTTTATACGCAAACATATTGCCGGTTTAGATGAGGGATTTAGTCAAGCTTTATGTATACTTTACGGCGGTAGTGTTAATGCTTCCAACGCAGCCGAACTGTTCTGCATGCCGGACATTGATGGTGGACTTATCGGTGGTGCATCACTGGCTGCTAAAGATTTCTTGGCTATTTGCAACGCTGGACAAAAATAAATTCGATATTTTGGAGTAGTACGTGGAAAGTTTCGTTTGGACTATACATGTTTTAACTGCAATAGTACTGGTTGGCCTGGTGCTGGTGCAGCATGGCAAAGGGGCGGACATGGGAGCTGCTTTTGGCACTGGTTCAGCTGGGAGTGTGTTTGGCTCAAGCGGTTCAGCCAATTTTCTGAGTCGTAGTACGGCGATAGCGGCGGGTATATTTTTTATTACCAGCATGTCGCTAACATATATATACGCACATCCATCGCAATCTCAAGGTGTAATGGATAAGCATGAAGTGTCAAAGTCGGCGGAGCCGCCAGCTAAACCCGCTTTAGCGCCTGGCGATGCAACTGGTTCGAAGTCGCAAGAAATACCAAAATAATAAAATTATGCCGATGTGGTGAAATTGGTAGACACGCTAGCTTGAGGGGCTAGTAGCGTAAAGCTGTAGCAGTTCGAGTCTGCTCATCGGCACCAAATACTCAAGCCAAAGTTTTCTGGGCTCTGGTTAACTAAACTAGAAATGCATTCCGTGCGTCAAATTTGTATGACGCGAAATGAATGGGGGAGGCTCAGATGTTGGAAAATTATTTTCCGATCTTATTATTCATAGTCGTTGCGCTTGCAATGGGTGTGGCGCCGTTGCTGTTAGGCTGGCTAGCTGCGCCTAATCGACCAGACAGCGCAAAGCTCGCTCCTTATGAGTGCGGCTTTGGGGCGTTTGAAGACGCACGAATGAAATTCGACGTGCGTTATTATCTCGTTGCTATCTTGTTCATCTTGTTCGATCTAGAAATCGCGTTCATGTTTCCTTGGGCGGTGGTGCTGAAGGAAATCGGTTTGTTTGGGTACATTTCTATGTTAATTTTCTTGTCTATCCTCGTGGTCGGATTTATTTACGAGTGGAAAAGGGGTGCTTTGGAATGGGAATAGAAGGAGTTCTAGAAAAGGGCATCGTTACCACATCCTTGGATGTTCTAATCAATTATGCACGTACAGGTTCGCTGTGGCCAATGACTTTTGGCTTGGCATGTTGCGCGGTAGAAATGATGCAGGCGGGCGCCTCGCGATATGATCTTGATCGCTTTGGCATTACATTCCGTCCCAGCCCGCGCCAGTCTGACGTGATGGTAGTGGCGGGAACACTATGCAACAAGATGGCTCCAGCGCTGCGCAAAGTGTATGACCAAATGGCAGAGCCACGTTGGGTAATCTCGATGGGGTCGTGCGCTAATGGCGGTGGCTACTACCATTATTCCTATTCGGTTGTCCGAGGTTGCGACCGCATTGTGCCAGTGGATATATATGTGCCAGGTTGCCCACCGACTGCTGAGGCATTGTTGTATGGCATTATTCAATTGCAAAACAAAATCAAACGAACTAACACAATTGCACGCTAGGCTTATGTGCAATATTCACGATAAAAGACATGATGCTATTGGTTCCCATTCAAATGAGAGCCTGTTTGTTATCTGGGGGGCGCAGACAGCTCATGCTTTGATCTTCGCGAACTCAAAAACATCCTCGTTAAATTTGATGCATAAAACACCGGCGTAAAACATGGCTGCTAATTTAAACATCTTGACTGCTAAATTGAACACGATTTTCGCTAACCAAATAGTGAGTCTGGAAAATTCTCTGGGTGAGCTGACTTTAGTCGTTAGTGCCAGTGACATGCTGGCAGTGCTGACGCGCATGCGCGACGATCCCGATTTGCGTTTCGAACAAATGATGGATCTGTGCGGGGTGGATTACTTTACTTATGGAAGTGAAATTTGTGAAGGCGGCGCGTATCTGAAATCCGATATAGCTCTTGATGCATACACTTCTCGATTTGCCGTGGTCTATCATCTGTTGTCGGTAACCCATAATACACGCTTACGCGTGCGCGTGTTTGCCACAGACGATGACCTGCCAATGCTAAGTTCCGTAGTAAACATTTGGCCGTGTGCCAACTGGTACGAGCGCGAGGCCTTTGATTTGTATGGAATTGTATTTACAGATCATCCGGATTTACGCCGCCTGCTCACCGACTACGGTTTTGTTGGCAACCCTTTCCGTAAGGATTTTCCATTATCAGGTCATGTTGAAATGCGCTATGACCCAGAGCAGCAGCGCGTAATTTATCAACAGGTATCGATTGAACCGCGTGAACTTGTTCCTCGCATCATTCGTGAAGAACATTACGGGGGTTTGAAATGAAAGCCAGAACCTTGAGCGACAGAGGTATGGACGCGCAGATAGCAAATCTGCCAGGGGTTTTGCATTTCTCTTCTTTTTTAGGCAACAGAGGCGAAGGCTTTATATCATGGCTGAAATAAAAAATTACACCATGAACTTTGGGCCACAGCACCCATCCGCACACGGCGTATTGCGCCTGGTTCTGGAGCTGGACGGTGAAGTAATTGAGCGCGCTGATCCGCATATCGGCTTGCTTCATCGCGCTACTGAGAAGCTGGCTGAGCACAAGACATATCTGCAATCGTTGCCCTATATGGATCGCCTCGACTACGTGTCGATGATGTGCAACGAGCATGCCTACGTCATGGCCATCGAAAAGCTGCTTGCTCTCGAAGTGCCATTGAGAGCTCAGTATATTCGGGTAATGTTCGACGAAATTACTCGAGTTATGAACCATCTGTTGTGGCTTGGAGCACATGCGCTGGATATTGGCGCAATGACTGTGTTTTTATATGCTTTCCGTGAGCGCGAAGACCTGATGGATGTTTACGAGGCAGTATCCGGCGCACGGTTGCACGCAGCATATTACCGACCAGGCGGGGTGTATCGAGATTTACCTGACTCCATGCCTTTGTATCAGGCATCCAAGATTCATAATGCCAAGGCTGTAAAGAAGATGAATGAGAACCGCGAAGGTTCCTTACTTGACTTTATGGAAGACTTTACAAATCGTTTTCCCACCTGCGTGGATGAATACGAGACTTTGCTGACCGACAACCGAATATGGAAACAACGTACCGTCGGCATCGGCGTGGTCACTCCGGAACGCGCGCTAGCGCTCGGCTTCAGCGGCCCCATGCTGCGCGGCTCCGGTATTGTTTGGGACTTGCGCAAAAAACAACCTTACGAAGTATATAACCGTATTGATTTCGATATTCCCGTGGGAGTCGAAGGTGATTGCTATGACCGATATCTGGTGCGTGTAGAGGAAATGCGCCAGTCGAACCGTATTATCAAACAATGTATCAGCTGGTTGCGTCAGAACCCCGGTCCAGTGATAGTAAATAATTTCAAGGTAGCACCTCCCAAACGTGAATCGATGAAGCAAAATATGGAAGAGTTGATCCATCATTTTAAGCTATTTACTGAAGGTATGCATGTCCCACCCGGCGAGGCATATGCGGCAGTAGAGCATCCTAAAGGTGAATTCGGTATATACGTTATTTCTGATGGGGCGAACAAGCCTTATCGCCTGAAGATCCGTGCTCCAGGTTTTGCTCATATCGCTGCGCTGGATGAAATGGCGCGTGGTCATATGATTGCTGATGTAGTGGCAATTATTGGTACGCAGGATATAGTTTTTGGTGAGGTTGACCGCTGATGGATACCTCAAGTTATTTTGAATTCGTCATTCCTGTAAACGCCGCATCAGAAAACCGGATTCCCGCTTTTGTGTCAACGGCATTTTTAGAGGTTTCTTGATGTTATCCGAGCAAATTCGAGCAAAAACAGACCATGAGCTGAAGAAATATCCGCCCGATCGGAAGCAGTCAGCCGTTATGGCTGCATTGCGTTTCGTACAAGATGAAAAAGGTTGGATAGACACCGAGGACATGGCCGATGTTGCGTCCTATCTTGGCATGCCGCAGATGAGTGTATATGAGGTGGCGACTTTTTATAACATGTATAACCTCAAGCCTATGGGTCGGCATACGCTCACGGTATGCACTAATCTGTCCTGCCAATTAGTGGGGGCCGTGGAAACATTGAATTATATTAAGAGCAAACTCGGTATTGGAGTTGGCGAAGTAACAGCTGACGGTAAGTTTGGTTTGCGCGAAGGCGAATGTCAGAATGTCTGTGATGAGGCACCGCTATTTATGATCAACAACAAAAAAACGTGCGGTCATCTCACTAAAGAAAAGATCGATCAAATTCTTGCGGAATTGGATAAAGAATGAGTACACCCATTCTTCTAAATACTATGCATTTCGACCAGCCATGGACACTGGAGAATTACCTCAAAGTGGGTGGCTACCAGGCGCTGCGCAAAATTTTGGCAGAAAAGATGACGCCCGAGTCTATCATTGCCGAAGTCAAGAGTTCCGGCCTGCGCGGTCGCGGAGGTGCCGGTTTCCCTACTGGCTTGAAATGGAGCTTTATGCCACGCAACTACCAGGGTGATAAATATCTGGTATGCAATTCTGATGAGGGCGAGCCGGGCACCTTCAAGGACAGAGATATTCTGCGCTTCAACCCACATATTCTCATAGAAGGCATGGCTATCGCCGCCTACGCCATGGGAGTTAAAGTAGGCTACAACTACGTACACGGCGAGATTTTTGAGGCCTATGAACGCATGGAGGCGGCTGGTGAAGAAGCGCGTGCAATGGGCTATATGGGTAACAATATCCTGGGCAGCGACTTCAGTTTCGAGCTGCATAATCATCTGGGCTATGGTGCCTACATATGTGGCGAAGAAACTGCACTTCTCGAATCACTCGAAGGCAAGAAAGGTCAGCCGCGTTTCAAGCCACCGTTTCCGGCAAGCTTTGGTTTATATGGCAAGCCAACTACGATTAACAACACCGAGACCTTCGCCAGCATTCCTTACATTATTAATAACGGCGGGCAAAACTTTCTGGAACTTGGCAGACCGAACAATGGCGGAATCAAATTATTTTCCATTTCTGGTCATGTTAAACAGCCAGGAAATTTTGAGGTACCACTTGGAACGCCGTTCAAAACGTTGCTGGAAATGGCTGGAGGTATGCGCGGTGACCGTAAGTTAAAGGCTTGCATACCAGGTGGATCTTCCATGCCAGTTTTACCTGGCGAGATTATGATGGATCTCGACATGGACTATGATTCCATCGCCAAGGCAGGTTCTATGCTGGGCACAGGTGCAATTATTATCATGGACGACACTACCTGCATGGTGCGCGCGCTAGAGCGCCTGTCCTACTTTTATTTTGAAGAATCATGTGGCCAATGCACACCGTGCCGTGAAGGCACTGGCTGGTTGTACCGGATCATACACCGTATCGAAAATGGGAAAGGACGCCCGGAAGACTTGGATTTACTGCTTGATCTATGCGAGAACATTGCCGGCCGCACAATTTGTGCACTTGGCGATGCCGCCGCGTGGCCAGTACAGGGCTTTCTTAAGCATTTCCGTAGCGAGTTTGAATATCACATCGAGCACAAGCGTTGCTTGGTAAAAGACTGACGGTGAGGTGAGCAATGATCAACATTGAAATTGACGGCAAGCACATCGATGTGGAAAACGGATGCTCTGTGATAGAAGCTGCGCATCGCTTGGGTATTGCTATTCCCCACTTTTGTTACCACAAAAAATTATCCATCGCGGCTAATTGTCGTATGTGTTTGGTACAGATAGAAAAGGCGCCCAAACCGCTGCCCGCTTGTGCTACACCAGCAGCTGAAGGCATGAAAATTTATACTGCCTCCGAACAAGCTGTAAAAGCGCAAAAAGGCGTAATGGAATTCTTGCTGATTAACCATCCATTGGATTGCCCGATATGTGATCAAGGCGGAGAATGCGAGTTACAGGATCTAGCGGTCGGCTACGGTGGTAGCGCCTCGCGTTATAAGGAAGAAAAACGTGTCGTGTTGCACAAGGATATTGGCCCCTTAGTAGCTGCCGAAGAGATGAGTCGCTGTATCAACTGTACACGCTGCGTGCGATTCGGCGTCGAAATTGGTGGAGCAACGGAACTGGGACAAGCTTTCCGGGGTGAACACGCGGAAATTATGGCTTTCATGTCCGATACGGTTGATTCCGAACTGTCCGGTAATATGATAGACCTTTGCCCGGTCGGCGCGCTCACCAGCAAACCATTCCGCTATAGCGCCCGAACTTGGGAACTATCACGCCGTAAATCTATTAGCCCGCATGACAGTTTAGGTTCCAACCTGGCGGTGCAGGTTAAAAACAACCGAGTGATGCGTGTATTACCAATTGAGAATGAAGAAATAAACGAGTGCTGGCTGTCTGATAAAGATCGCTTTAGCTACGAAGGGTTGAACTCAGCTGAACGCCTTACTAAGCCAATGATCAAACAGGGTGGAAAATGGCTGGAAGTAGAATGGCAAGTCGCGCTGGAGTATGTGGCTAACGGACTGCGCCAAATTACTCAGAAGTCGGGGGCGGAATACATAGGCGCGTTAGCCACGCCAAACTCTACACTAGAAGAGCTTTATTTATTGCAAAAATTGGTGCGCGGCTTGGGAAGTCATAACGTGGATTTCCGTCTGCGGCAGTCTGATTTCAGCACCGACAGCAAGCAGACCGGTGCGCCATGGTTAGGTATGGCAGTGGCAGATATCAATCATGTTGACCGCTTTCTGTTAGTAGGCAGTTTTTTGCGCAAAGACCATCCGCTACTAGCTTCACGCGTCCGTCAGGCAACAAAGAATGGTGCACAAGTTAATCTGATACATGCTACCGATGACGATCTGCTGATGCCAATCGTCCACAAGGAGATCGTTCCACCGACCGGAATGACTACGGTCTTGGCGCAAGTGTTGAAGGCTTTGGCGACAGCCAAGCAAGCTACATTAGACATTAGTGTGCAAGAAATCGTTCAGTCTGTAACACCATCAGCTACCGCACAGGCAATGGCTGATAGTCTTGCCAGCGGTAAGCGTGTTGCTGTTCTGCTCGGCAACTTCGCGCAGCAACATCCACAAGCGTCACAACTACAATTGCTGGCGCAGCACATCGCCGCGCTCTGCGAAGCAACATTTGGCTTCTTCGGCGAAGCAGCTAACAGTGTAGGTGGGTATTTGGCGCAAGCAGTGCCATTCTCCGACGCTGAAAAACACGGTATGAATGCCTCCGCAATGCTTACCTCGCAGCGCAAGGCTTATATCTTGCTGAATGTCGAAGCCGAACTGGATATGCAGAACCCGCAGCAAGCATTATCTGCAATGAGCACCGCAGATATGGTTGTGGCATTGAGCGCATATAAGCACCATGCTACCGGATACGCAGATGTGTTATTACCGATTACTCCATTTACTGAAACTGCCGGGACTTTTATCAGTTCCGAAGGCCGTGTGCAAAGCTTCAAGGGAACAGTCCAACCATTAGGCGAGGCGCGTCCAGCATGGAAGGTGCTACGCGTCTTGGGGAACATGCTTGACATACCTGGTTTTGATTACAACAACAGCGAAGCAGTTCGCGATGAAGTGCTGGTTGGTACAGATCTGTCTGCCAAACTTGGCAACCACTTGCATGGTGTGTCGGCGCAAGCTGAAACTTTTGATGTCGCTGGCTTACAGCGCGTTAGCGATGTGCCGATCTATGCCACTGACGCCATTGTGCGTCGCGCCGCTTCGCTACAAAAAACCCGCGATGCCGCCACGCCGCGTGCGCTGATGCATAGCGTGGAACTGGAGAAGCTCAACCTGCAATCTGGTGAAACAGTCAAGATAACGCAAGGGCATGGCAGTGCGCGGCTACCTATAATTGCAGATGACAGTTTACCGCATGGTGTTGTGCGCGTTGCTGCTGGCCATGCGGTAACGGCCGAACTGGGCGCAATGTTTGGAGCTATTATGGTGGAGCGCGCATGACAGAACTGCTGCAATACTTGCAAAATATGCTTGGAGTGGCTTGGCTGCCAATCTGGACGTTGGTCAAAATTCTGACCATCGTTGTACCCATCATGCTGACAGTAGCATATCTGACCTTGGCGGAACGTAAGGTAATCGGCTATATGCAGGTACGGATTGGTCCTAATCGGGTCGGTTATTTTGGACTACTACAACCACTTGCCGATGGTCTCAAGCTCCTACTCAAGGAAATTATTATCCCGTCTGGTTCGAACAAATTTCTGTTCGTAATCGCGCCCGTTCTTGCGCTGATACCAGCTTTGGCGGCTTGGGCAGTGATCCCGTTCTCCGAGGGCATGGTGTTGACCGACATCAATGCTGGCCTGCTCTATATCTTGGCCATGACATCACTTGGCGTGTACGGCATAATCATCGCTGGCTGGGCGTCCAACTCTAAATATGCCTTCATAGGTGCCTTGCGTTCGGCAGCGCAAATTGTGTCCTACGAAATCCCCATGGGTTTTGCCTTGGTATGCGTGCTAATGGTCTCGCAGAGCATGAATTTAGGCGACATAGTGCTTGGTCAAAAAAGCAGTACTGGGCTGTTCGGCTGGTATTTCATCCCCTTGTTCCCGATGTTCGTGGTGTACTTTATATCAGGTGTAGCAGAAACTAATCGTGCACCCTTTGACATGGCCGAAGGTGAGTCTGAAATTGTGGCCGGCTTCCACGTAGAATATTCTGGTATGACGTTTGCGCTATTTTTCCTAGCTGAATACGCCAACATGATTATGATTGCCATACTCTCCGTGATTATGTTCCTTGGCGGTTGGTTGCCTCCATTTGACATTGCCCCCTTTAATTTACTGCCAGGAATTTTCTGGCTGCTCGCCAAAACATCATTTATGCTGTTCCTGTTCTTATGGTTCCGCGCTACCTTCCCACGCTATCGCTACGACCAGTTGATGCGGCTAGGTTGGAAGGTTTTTATTCCTCTCACGCTGGTCTGGGTAGTGGTGATTGGTGCCTGGATGCAAACTCCCTATTGGCTGTGGTAAAGCAGTCAAGGATATAAAAATGGAAAAGATCACAAATTTTTTTAAAACTTTCTTACTTCTGGAGCTAGTGAAAGGCATGGCTTTGACCGGGCGACATTTTTTCGCACGCAAAATCACAGTTCAGTTTCCCGAAGAAAAAACACCACAAGGTTTCCGTTTTCGTGGCCTGCATGCGCAACGTCGCTATCCTAATGGTGAAGAACGCTGTATTGGTTGTAAATTATGCGAAGCAGTATGTCCCGCGCTTGCAATCCACATTGAAACCGAAGAACGCGCCGATGGAACGCGCCGAACCACACGCTATGACATCGATTTAGTCAAGTGTATTTTTTGCGGGCTATGCGAAGAATCTTGTCCCGTGGATGCCATTGTAGAAACCCGCGTTCTGGAGTACCACGGTGAAAAGCGCAGCGACCTTTACTACACCAAACCGATGTTGCTGGCGGTAGGTGAGAAACATGAAGCGCAAATTGCCAAAGATAGGGCGTCGGACGCAAAATACCGTTAAGAGCATCTATCAATCACTGTTATTCCTTTGGAGATGTGTATCCAGATTGTTATCAAAAAGATACTGCTGAAGCTTGCGTCTATTTGGTTTGTCATAGGTGAGAATGCTTATTTCAATGATATATAGGTGACCTTCATGGTTCCGAACACAGTTAAAGGTTTGAAAATATGTTGATGAGTTTTGATACATTTGTTTTTTATATGTTTGCCGCAATTACCGTGTTTGCTTCGTTGCGCGTCATTACTGCGCGCAACCCGGTACACGCTGCACTGTTCTTGGTGTTGGCTTTTTGTAGCGCGGCTGGCATCTGGATATTACTCGAGGCGGAGTTTCTGGCTATTACTCTTGTTCTGGTGTATGTCGGCGCGGTGATGGTGCTCTTTTTGTTTGTAGTCATGATGCTGGACATCAATCTGGAGCAGTTACGCATAGGTTTCTGGCGCTGGTTTCCGTTCGGCGCAGCACTGGCTGTCATCATGGTGTTCCAGATGGTATGGGTACTGGGCAACCGCCAGACTGCTGAAACAGGCGCGCAAGTAATCAAACACGCTGCCAATTACAGCAACACTAAAGAACTGGGACGCTTGATTTACACTGATTATGTTTATCCATTTGAACTGGCGGCGGTATTACTGTTAGTAGCGATTGTAGCTGCCATCGCGCTCACGTTACGCCGTCGTAAAGATGCTAAATCACAGGAACCAAATAAGCAGGTGCTGGTTAAAAAGGCAGACCGCCTTCGCATTGTATCGATAGCAGGAGATAGTAAAGTGGACAGCGCGCAATAGTGGGTTAAATATACTTCTACATCATTGCTGCAAAAACATGATCTAGTTTATTTACAAATTGTTGTGCTGAATTGCTAACCGCTTAGGATGACTTATAACAGTGTAGCGGCATATGCCATGCTTACATGAAGATTCAATAAGGAAAGTATATGTTGAACTTGAATTTGTCACATTATTTAGTGTTCGGAGCGATCTTGTTTGCCATTGGTGTGGTGGGCATATTTCTGAACCGCAAAAATATCATCGTACTGTTGATGTCCATAGAATTGATGCTGCTCGCAGTAAATACAAATTTTATCGCCTTTTCACATTACCTGAATGACATTTCCGGACAAATATTCGTGTTCTTTATCCTCACTGTGGCTGCCGCTGAATCAGCTATCGGCTTAGCAATTCTAATAGTGTTATTCCGTAATCTGCGTACCATCAACGTAGATGATCTCGGCAGTTTGAAAGGTTAACAACGCAATGAGTACTATGGGAAATCTGTATTTACTGGTTCCGTTGGCTCCCTTGGTTGGCGCAATAATTGCCGGATTGTTTGGCAAGCTACTGGGACGGACATGGACGCATCGAACAACCATCCTGTTGGTGGCTACGTCTTTCGTAGCCTCACTGGTGATTTTTCAGGATGTTATGGCCGGGCATACATTCAACGGCACCGTTTATCAATGGATGATCTCGGGTGATACTCGATTCGAAGTTGGTTTCCTGATTGACCGCCTGACCGTGATGATGATGCTGGTGGTGACTTTCGTGTCCCTGATGGTGCATATTTATACTATAGGTTATATGTCAGAAGATGCGGGCTATCAGCGCTTCTTCAGTTATATTTCGTTGTTTACCTTCTCTATGCTAATGCTGGTAATGGCCAACAACTTCCTCCAGTTGTTTTTTGGCTGGGAAGCGGTAGGTTTAGTATCCTACTTATTGATTGGCTTTTGGTACACACGCCCCACGGCAATTTACGCCAACATGAAAGCTTTTTTAGTCAACCGTGTAGGAGATTTTGGTTTTTTACTCGGAATTGGCTTAGTGCTGATGGTGTTTGGCACACTGGATTATGCTGCAGTGTTTGCCAGCTCGCACCTTTACGCCAACGACATAGCACCGATCCCTGGTGTATCGTGGAATGTGATTAGCGCTATCTGCATTCTGCTGTTCATAGGCGCGATGGGTAAATCGGCGCAGTTTCCGCTGCATGTCTGGCTGCCGGACTCGATGGAGGGTCCAACTCCGATTTCTGCACTGATCCACGCTGCGACTATGGTGACCGCTGGAATCTTTATGGTGGCGCGCATGTCACCACTATTTGAAATGTCCGATACAGCTTTATCCTTTGTTATGGTGATAGGCGCTATTACCGCGTTATTCATGGGCTTCCTCGGCATTATTCAAAACGATATAAAGCGTGTGGTGGCCTATTCCACGCTGTCTCAACTAGGCTATATGACAGTAGCGCTTGGCGCATCTGCTTATTCAGTGGCTATTTTTCATCTAATGACCCACGCTTTTTTTAAGGCGTTGCTTTTCCTCGCCGCTGGTTCAGTGATTATCGCTATGCATCATATTCAGGATATCCGCCAAATGGGAGGCTTGCGTAAGTATATGCCTATCACTTGGTTCACCTTTCTGATCGGCTCGCTAGCGTTAATTGGCACGCCGTTTCTATCTGGCTTCTATTCCAAGGACAGCATCATTGAAGCAGTTGCGTTGTCACATCTTCCTGGATCTGGTTTTGCCTACTTTGCAGTGATGGCAGGTGTTTTCGTTACAGCCTTCTATTCTTTCCGCTTGTATTTCTTGGTGTTCCATGGGGAGGAACATTTCGGTAAAGCTCATTCTGCTGCTCATGGCTCTAAAAAGACTCATCAAGACGACCATGCTGACACTCATGACGCGCACGATGATCACCATGGTTTAGCTCCAGATCAAAAACCACACGAAACCTCATGGGTAGTCTGGATGCCTTTAGTGTTGCTGGCAATCCCTTCTATGGTCATTGGTTACCTTGCTGTCGAACCCATGTTGTTTGGCGACTATTTCAAGGGTGCGATTTATATCAATCATGAGTTACACCCTTCTATGGAAGAACTGAAACACGAGTTCCATAGCGCTTGGGCAATGACAATACATGGGCTTTCTTCTTTACCATTCTGGCTGGCAGTAGCCGGGGTAGCGCTGGCGTGGGTTTTTTATCTGAAAGTTCCTCGCTATCCTGAGGCAATCAAACAGAAATTTAACTTCATATATAGCGTGTTGGATAACAAATACTACTTTGACCGTTTCAATGATTGGTTCTTTGCCTCTGGTGCTCGTAAGGCGAGCCGCTGCTTATGGAAATTTGGCGATATAAAACTGATTGATGGCCTAATGGTAAATGGCACATCGCGTTTGGTCGGCATGTTCTCCAACGTGTTGCGCCGCATTCAGACCGGTTACATTTACCACTATGCGTTTTCCATGATTATCGGCGTATTTCTGCTGCTTACGTTACGCACGTGGTTCGAATAATACGCACAGAGTGAAACTGAAGGAATAAGCATGATTTTTGGATTTCCCCTATTAAGCGTTGCTATCTGGTTGCCCATTATTTTTGGGATGCTGGTTTTAGCCACTGGCAATGATCGCAATGCATCGTTAGCGCGGGTCATCGCGCTTGTTGGTTCGATTCTTGGCTTCCTGGTTACTATCCCGCTGTATCTTGGCTTTGACAAGATGACCAGTGCCATGCAGTTCGTTGAGTTGCGCGACTGGATTACCCACTTCAACATCCACTATCACCTCGGCGTAGACGGTATTTCGGTACTATTCGTAATACTTAACAGCTTCTTTACTCCGTTAGTTGTGATCGCTGGCTGGAAGGTAGTCGAGAAGCGTGTTGCTCAATATCTGGCTGCGTTTCTCATTATGTCCGGCTTAATCAATGGCGTATTTGCATCGCTCGACGCAGTGCTGTTTTATGTATTCTGGGAAGCCATGCTGATCCCGATGTTCATCATTATCGGCGTATGGGGCGGCTCTAATCGCGTTTATGCTGCGATCAAGTTTTTTCTGTACACCTTTTTAGGTTCGGTGCTAATGCTGATTGCGCTTCTATATCTGTACATCCAGTCCGGTGGCAGCTTCGCAATCCTTGATTACCACCAGATGTCTATCCCAATGACTGCACAGATACTTGTATTCATTGCATTCTTTATGGCATTTGCTGTAAAAGTGCCAATGTTCCCGGTACACACTTGGTTGCCCGATGCCCACGTAGAAGCGCCTACCGGTGGCTCCGTGATACTAGCAGCGATTATGCTGAAAGTTGGAGCGTATGGCTTTATTCGCTTCTCCATGCCTATTGTGCCAGATGCCAGTCACTACCTTGCTGGCATGATGATCGCGCTGTCGTTAATTGCAGTGGTCTATATTGGACTGGTTGCATTGGCCCAAACAGACATGAAAAAACTGGTGGCGTACTCCTCTATTTCGCATATGGGTTTCGTTACGTTGGGTTTCTTTATTTTTAATGCCTACGGCATGGAAGGTGCGTTACTACAGATGATTTCGCATGGCTTTATTTCCGGTGCACTCTTTCTGTGTATCGGTGTGCTGTATGACCGTATGCATACACGCAATATCGCTGACTACGGCGGTGTGGCCAACAAAATGCCAGTATTCGCAGCATTCTTTGTACTGTTTGCCATGGCAAATGTTGGACTGCCCGGCACCAGCGGTTTTGTCGGTGAATTCATGGTGATAATGGGTGCTGTCAAAGTTAACTTCTGGTATGCCTTCGCTGCCGCTAGCATACTGATTTTCGGCGCAGCCTACACGCTGTGGATGGTAAAGCGAGTAATTTTCGGCGCGGTTGCTAATCAGAACGTAGCGCAATTAACCGACATTACTATGCGTGAAAAATTGATATTTATTATTTTGGCGCTGACTGTGCTGATCATGGGCCTATATCCACTACCATTTACCGAAATTATGCACACATCCGTGAATGACCTGCTGGTACATATTGCCCGCTCCAAGTTATAAGCTATCATCAACTGAGGAATTTATGAGTTACTTGTCCACCTTATCCTCCGCCTACGCAGAAATCTTTCTGCTGGTGATGGCGAGTTCAATCCTGATCGTGGATCTGTTTGTCACCAATCCAGGCAAAACGCTGACTTACGTATTGGTGCAACTTACTCTTCTAAGTTGCGCACTGATTACCGTAATGACCCATGAACCAATCGTGGTTCACCTGTTCAACAACATGTTTGTGGACGACTTAATGTCCGATGTACTCAAACTATTCAGTTATCTAGCCATATCCATGGTGTTAGTGTATTCGCGCAGTTATTTAATGTTGCGCGGACTCTTCACAGGCGAATTCATGGTGCTGACATTGTTTGCCCTGCTCGGCATGATGGTGATGATTTCCGCTACCCACTTTCTTACGCTGTATATTGGGCTGGAATTGCTGTCACTCAGCCTGTATGCAATGGTTGCGCTGCAACGTGATTCCGCCACTGCCACTGAAGCGGCGATGAAATATTTCATT
Organism: Candidatus Nitrotoga sp. BS; assembly: GCF_927797785.1. GTDB lineage: Bacteria > Pseudomonadota > Gammaproteobacteria > Burkholderiales > Gallionellaceae > Nitrotoga. The sequence continues at coordinate 16,006 of NZ_CAKMLL010000048.1, forward strand.
CTAGGCGCACTTGCTTCCGGCTTGCTATTGTATGGAATGTCCATGTTATATGGCGCTACAGGCACACTTGAAGTTGCAGCAATCTCCGACGCCATCATGCACGGCGTAGATAACAAGGCACTACTGGTATTCGGCTTGGTATTCGTGGTGGCGGGTCTAGCTTTTAAGATTGGTGCCGTTCCATTTCACATGTGGGTGCCAGACGTTTACCATGGCGCACCAACTGCTATAACCATGCTGATTGGCTCCGCTCCCAAGTTGGCCGCCTTCGCTTTCATTATGCGAATTTTAGTAGACGGTTTACAGCCGCTGGTGATGCACTGGTCCGGAATGCTGGCGATCCTCGCTGTACTATCTATGGCTGTTGGCAATATTACCGCTATTGCACAGACTAATCTTAAGCGCATGCTGGCTTACTCAACTATCGCGCATATGGGCTTTTTATTGCTAGGCGTATTGAGCGGCGGCATTGATGGCTATAGTTCCGCCATGTTCTACGTAGTCATCTATGTGTTAATGAGTCTAGGTGGTTTCGGCATGATCATGCTGCTATCGCGTGAAGGTTTCGAAGCTGACAAGCTTGACGACTTTAAGGGACTCAATCAGCGCAGCCCTTGGCTTGCTTTCATGATGCTTATATTGATGTTTTCTATGGCGGGGGTGCCACCAACAGCAGGCTTCTACGCCAAACTTTCTGTATTACAAGCGGTAGTGGGCGCCGGCCACATCCCTCTTGCTGTGATGGCTGTAATGTTTTCGTTGATAGGCGCGTTTTATTATCTACGTATCGTTAAGCTGATGTACTTCGATGCCCCAGAATCCCATGTCCCAATTGCTATCCAGCCTGACAGCGGCCTGCTGATTTCAATTAACGGGCTGGCAGTATTGGCCTTGGGTATTATGCCCGGCACATTGATAACAGTATGCGCAGTGGCGGTGCAGAAGTCATTGATGTTGCATTAAACGGATCTGCAATGTCGAAAACAAAAACTCCCGCATTCTGCGGGAGTTTTTGTTTTCGACTGAGTGATTACGACACATTTATTCGTTATCTCACAATTTGTCAGATGCACTTATGCACCCCGTGCTTCTCTCCTCCGGATACGGCCACCCAATTAGAGGTCAGGTGATAGCTAAGCTTGCCTATCTGGTACTTATACGATGGTAGAGATCGGGGGGCCATTTCAGGGTACATTACACGACGGTAAGTCGCGCACAGTACGGATGTTTGAGGAATACCGAAAAAATTTTGTAACTTTAGAACTGTCCCCCGTTCTTTATATCCCTTCCGCTGGAATTTTTACCCTTTCTCGCTGAATTATAAATATAAATTCATTGAGTTACGTTTATGAATGAGAGTTAATTACTCATGAGCAACCGTATTCCCGTAGGACATATTACTGCATTTATAGTGTGGGTCGTTATATTTAGCGCGGTATATATTTATTTTGATGTTCACCAGGAACCTAAAGTTGTCGTAGCTATTAAAAATTTACCTTCTAATCAGATTGTCATACCAAGATCTACGGATGGACATTATTATGTCAGAGGATCAATTAATGGCCATCCCGTTGATTTTATGGTTGATACTGGTGCCAGTATTGTTTCTGTCAGCAAAGTATTTGCAAACTCTGCTAATTTGCCGAGCGGGATCCCGGCAAGTTTTTCAACGGCAGGCGGCATTGTTCAAGGGGAAATTACTTCTGACCAAATCGTTGAGGCAGGTGGTCTAGCCGTAAATGGGTTGAGTGTAAGTGTCGGTATTCATGGAAAAATGGCATTGCTTGGCCAGAATTTTTTGCGTAGAGTAGATGTTATACAGTCAAATGACACCATGACATTAAGAATTAGAGAGGAATAAAAGCTAGCAAGGTGATGAGAAAGCAACGGGGGTCAGAGTAAATTTAATGTGCAGTTACGCACTACCTCCAGTTACCAACAGTTACATTCATTTTATTTTACTCTGACCCCGATTACTTGATGAAGATTCGCTGGTCTGAGGCTGCAATCCAAGATCGCCAATAAAAGGGGAGCGTCCCCTTTTTCTTTGTGATAGCGCTGCACAAAGTAAAAATGGCATACGCCGCTTGACATGATCCTCATTGAGTTATACTGTATCTACACGGATATACATAACGGAGGTGTGAGATGAAACTGCAAGTATCGAAGTGGGGCAACAGCTTGGCCGTGCGATTGCCGGTGGAATGCACTCGCGCTGCTGGCCTGAAAGAGGGGGATAGTGTCGAGGCCAGCATCACCCCGGCGGGGGCAATCACCCTGGCGCCTGATAGAGCATTTGACAAGGCCGCTTTCCTGGCGCGCATTACCAGGCTGCACGCTTCCATGCAGATGACTGTGCCGGTAGTGGAAACCATGCGTCAAGAAGAACGCTACTGATGATTTATGTGGATACCAGCGTGATCGTCCCGCTGCTGACCGTCGAGCCGAAAACACAGGGTGTGACCGCTTGGTATGCCGGGCTGCGCGATACGCCTGCCAGCTCGGATTGGCTGTTGACAGAATTTTCCAGCGCAATATCTATCAAGCTGCGCACTGGCCAGATCAACGAGGCAACCGCAAAGCGGGTGCGTAAGGAGTTCGAGTTGCTGGTGGATGGCGGCTTGCGCATTGTGCCAGTCAGCCGCGATGCGTTCACACAAGCTGCGGTAATGGTCAGGCGGCACGGTAGCGGCCTGCGATCCGGTGATTCATTGCATCTTGCCGTTGCCCTGGAGTTGGGCGCAAGCCACATGGCGACGCTGGACGGTACTCTGGCAGCGAACGCAAAACACAATGGGTTGGAGTTGGTCGAGTTTTGAAACACTGCGGCTTGTGACGGCATCAGGCAAAAGCAATGGAACTGGCAATCGTGTTCGCTGGAGAATAAAGGGTAGCGTCCCCTTTTTCTCGATTGTGGCGCGCAATGCGTTACGAATCGCTTCGTCACATAGAATCGACTGCCGCCGGTAAGTGACCACCGTAAAGAAATAGCTTGAGCCTGCAGCCATTGCGCGGCGATAACGTGACATGTCTGTTTACTCCAAAATGACGAATCCGCGTGGGCACAAAACGTGCCCACCTTACATGGCTTTAAAGACGGTATCTACATGGCTAGCTCGACGAAAAGAGCACCTTTGCTGTCGCTGGATCACTTGCTCGCGCCTCTTGTATGAAGAGCTCGAAAGCATGATGCAGTTGTGCAAGTGCTTTGCCTTCTTTGAAGCGCCAACTATCAACGCGCCAAGGACGTTCGCGGCCAGTAAGTTCCTTCTTGATCTGGACGAGTTCGCCGGAGTTCAGATCAAAAACTGTCTCGATGCTCCGATCAAAATACTGGATCGATACGCTCGGTGTCTTGCGTGGTTTGCCGTTCTTGAAAAAGGTACCGATACCAAACGAGGTCTCGGATTTGAAGATGTACCAACCTGCGGATTGGAGTTCAGAGCTGAAAAGCTCGATATATTCCGGCAGAGTATCACGGGGCGGAATATCTGAAATAACTGGAGCGGTGGCTTCTGCATTTAATGCGCGTTCACCGCTCGACAACTCAACCAGTGCGATTAGTTTCAGTTTGTAATGCTTTTGAGTATGAGAGCCTGGCTCAACACTTACTAATTCTTCATTGGACAAGGAGATCGGCACGATTTGTCGCGGCTGCCCAGGTCGGCTTCCGCCATTGTAGGTAATCGTGACAACTTCACCTGTACCCGCAGTTCTGGCAATTAACTCAACAATTTGCATCTGATTGCGCCCTCGCGTTAAATTAGGCGTCACCGCGTGAGCGCCGCAACTGCAGTTGGTGCGGCCGTAATAGCTGCTGCGAACAAGCTACTGATTACTTGTTTAGTTGCCTCGTTGGCTGACCCCTTTGCGCCAAATTTTAGTGCCGATTTAACCTGAGAAATGAGCGTGACCTTCTTCTCCAGCGAGTCAGGCGCATAACCAAGAACTGTCAAGCCCTTCAGAGTTAGTTGTACCTGGAGGAATGTTGTACCGTCCAAGAAATGATCTGAGAAGTGGATGAAATCCTCCTTAGCGAGAAACTTTATTGCTTCGAAGGTCGACTCCAAGTCGTTGAAAGTCGGCTCGGCTGGTACAGAATCTGGCGTTGCCGCTTCAGAAATTTCGGCGACTTTCAGCTCAGTCGGTACAGGGAACGCATCGTATAGCTTATCTAACGTTACTAGCACAACGCGGTTGAAGTGATCGATATTGGATTTAGATGACATGACGAGATGTTGGTGAGTGATGCCTAACGAGGCTGTAGAAAAACCCTGTTTTCAAAGAAAGCAGGTATCGTAACTTGTTGATTTTTCATAAGCCGATTTTCACAATTTTGAGTATTTCTACAACGTCAACGTAAAGTTAGAACACACTGCACAAATAGGCTGCGAGATGGAGCAAAAACTTAAATGCGGAATAGAAGTGCTGCGCGCCTGGAAATAATTGGGGTCAGAGTAATATTAATTCGCAGTTTAAAGCGTCCGCTGGATTTTTTTGTTAGCTTATTTTTCTTTCATTAAGTAAATATTTATGCAATTCTCTTTCGCTTCGCATGACATAAAGAATGTATACCTTATCATCTTCAATTCGGTAAAAAATACGGCATGGGTTTATAACAATTTCTAAATATCTTGATTTTTCTAACTCTGGCGGTTTACGTCCAGACGCTGGAAACTGCTCAAGCCGTTCTGTACTAGAAAAAACTTTTTTCACTAGATTGATTGCAGCACTTGGCTTATCAAGAGCGATATATTCTGCTATTGCATCAAGGTCTGATAGCGCAGGTTCTGTCCATATTACTTGAGCCATTTACTCATTTTATTTTTTGCTTCTGTCTGAGTATAAATACGGTTTTCTAAAATAGCTGTTTCACCTCTTGATAGCCCCTCTAAGATTTTCAATCGATTTTGCATCATTTCATAATCTTGTACATCGATGAGATATGCAGACGCTTGCCCATGTTCAGTGATAAGTACAGGCTCTTTAGAATCATGTAGTTCAGCCAGTATTTTGGTAGCGTGGCGTTTTAATGTGGTAACTAATTCAATTTTCATAAAGTGATACTATACTGTCACTTCAATGCTTGCAACTATTTTTTACAGCTAAGAATGATATTGACATAATCTGTTTTTAATCTAAATATCAAATGCTTGGTATCTTCTGCCGCGCTCAGCCTAACAAGTTCCACCTGCTGCTTGCGAATAGGCCACTCATGCGCCCAGCACGGCAAACCCAGTCAAGCGCAACCGCAGCAAATAGCGGCTGTCGGCTTCCAATGTGCGCAGGAGGCGGCCTGATGAATGTGTTCCTTGTGCAGCGAGCAGAGCAGCTTAAACAGTATTGATACCTGGCCCTGTTACACCAATCAAAAACTTACAGCCAATGCCGTTGTCATGGTCGCACTACTGTTAACCATATGATTATTTCTTGTGAAAATACTATCTTTGCTATTCAATG
>NZ_CAKMLL010000049.1 GCF_927797785.1 Candidatus Nitrotoga sp. BS
CGAAATGGGACGCGCTCCATTCATCAGAAATATTGGATTTTTAGAGGTGCCCTTAAGTTGAGCAAGTTAAATTTTAATTGACGTGCTACTTACTGCTTTAGCACGGTGCAATTTCAATCTTATTTAGCCAAGCCAGCTATAAACTTTGAGAGAGACTGGATTTCAGCATCATTTGCGCCCAAACCTCTGGCTGGCATATTCCCATATTCCCAGCCAAACGAACCACCCATGGTAATGCTAGCAGCGATTTTTTTTGATGCATCTTTATCGCCCTTGAATTTCTCAGAAATTTCCATGAAAGACGGCGCCATGGTAGCTTTGTCGATGCTGTGGCACGCACCACATTTAGCCTTACCTTCTGCCGGCATATCTCCTGCAAGTGCGAAACCTGAAACAACTAAGCCTGCTGTCGCAACCATGCTTACAATAATAGAATTCATATTTCCTCCGTTCAAAAAATTATTGATTAAATCACCAAATGAATATTCTAAACAAATATGTCTTTGCGCACATGATTTCCTCGAAAAACCCTTTGAGTAGTAGACGGGGTCAGATCTGAATGGCACTTACTTAAGCCAAGTACATTGAAAAAAGAGTAACTTGCAGATAATAATGACCGGAAAATCACCTAAGAAGCCAGCGATTTATTGCCGTATAACTCAGTTCTAAATTGTACCAAGTGTTTTTTGTCCAGTTCTTTAATTACGTAACTTACTGTTTTATTTATGTATCAATCCTTAAGTAAGTGCCATTCGAGTCTGACCCCATTTCACTACCATTTCACTACCCCATTTCACTTACACCAAAAACGGCAACCGCTACCTGGCGTGGGCTTTTGTGGAAGCGGCCAATTTCGCGATACGCTACAACGAGGCGGCAAAGAAATTTTATCAGCGTAAGAAAGCCAAGCGTAACGGCGTGGTCGCGATCAAGGCGATCGCCCACAAGCTGGCCAGAGCGTGCTATCACATGCTAAAGACAGGAGCGCTATTTTCAGTGGAGCGTTGCTTCACTTAATGATTGGCAACGGTCGGTGAGCCAGGATTAGGGGTTGGACAACGAGCCACCAGAACTGATTGGACACCGGTCGTTTGCCATCACAACACGTTTGCAGGAAATGGATCGTCCGGGTCGCGAGCCACAAGGGGTTGGAACCAGCAATGGTAGCCACAGATCTGCCCAACAATTGGACGCGAGACGGTACCGAGATGCTTCTGGGACAGTTTGACTGTCAGGGCGAAACGAGCAACACCACTTTCGCTTGATCCACATGGGTGACTGGTGCGATTCACGCAACCACACGATGAAGCAAAGGGCGCGAAACCGTTTTGCAAAATAAAGGTGATGGCCAGAGCAGTAAATTTTTATCGCGGCTGTTTGCGAGTATTTTTTTGCGCTCTTGACTTAGGGGAGGCTAATGGGTGACCCCGTGCGCCTGCGAGCATTTTTAGGGTGGTTAACTGGAATACGAAATTTGCCGAGGCTGCAGAATAGATAATTTGTAGTCGAATTCAACGACGAGGACCTGGCAGACCTTCCAAGAAGGTTAATGTGGTGAGGAGGGGGGATAAATAAATCTGTCACCTTCTGTTTTTTTAAGAAAATAAACTGTAGTGTCGAAATATATTACATTTCCTCCGTTGCTCAAGATCGTATTGTTTTCAATTAAAGGTCAGGTTCTGGGGATGCAACACTCAATTATCAGTAATTAAGTCCTATGTTTCCAGAGCAATTATGCTAGTTGTGACCCTAATAGCTGCATGCTAGAAGATAAATTGCAGTGTCGAAATATTTTACACCCACTACGTTTTTCAAGAACGCTATATTTTTAACTATATGTAAATAAAAGATTATTATTTTACGGTATGATTCTTGCTTATGTTTTTCTATTCTTGCTTATGCGTTGTCCTAGACATAAAGTCAAACAATAACTTTTATAAAAAAATGGGTTGTATCCCTATAATTAATCTGAAAAAGGAGCTTTACATTATGTCATTTAACCGTTTTGTGCGCACAACAGCCGGGAGCAGTTTGCTAGCTGCTTGTCTAACCTTTAGTCCCGTCACCCACGCTGGTCTCATGTTCAACTTCACCTTCAGTGGTGCATTCCTTGATGTGTCGAGTGGTGCCGCTCGACAGGGAGCAATGATCAATGCGGGCAACCTTTTCTCGACGATGTTCGGCAGTCATTTTACCAATATGGCTACACTTGATTTTAATGCTTCTGGTTCTGACAATCCGGGTTCCAGCACTCTGGCATCTGCGGGCTCTAACGCAATAATAGCAGCAGGCTTTGGAGCTGGTGAGGTCGTCCTCAATAAACTATTGAGTAATGGTGCCATCGATCTGAACGGTGCAGATGCTGATGGCAACGTGGATGTGAATTTCGGTGCTGCCTGGGAATTGGATCCAAATGTGAATCCCGTTGGCCCAGCCCAATTTGACTTTTTTGCAGCCATATTTCACGAACTCACTCATGCTTTGGGATTCTCTAGCGGCATCACTCCGGCCGGTGACGACGGGGATGGCAATGGCAACAATGGGTCTGCAGGAACATGGTCAAAATTTGACCAGTTCATGACAAATTGTGGCTCAGGAAGTCTTATTAATTCAGGAAACTTCCAAACGAATCAAGGTGTGTATGACGCTGCCAAGACCACGGGCATGTGTTTCAATGGTGCCAACGCCTTGGCAGCTAACGGGGGTAACCAGGTTGATCTGTATGCTCCCAATCCATACAGCCAAGGTAGCTCCGGCTCTCACCTCAACACCGATAACCCCGCCTACGCTGCTTCCATGATGAAACACAACCGAGATTTCGGTAACGAAGCACGTAACTACAGCGCGATTGAGATTGGTATTTTGGCCGATCTCGGTTATACACGGGTTACGGCGAATAATGTACCAGAGCCTGGTACGCTGGCACTTTTTGTTGGTGCCGCTATTGCCGGTTTTATGGCAAGACGCCGTAAGTCTTGATGCCAGACCACTTCAGTAATATAAATTTCCGGAAACGGAACCTCTTCATTTTATTTGAAGAGTCTGTATTATTGAAGTTGCTCAAGTTATTGATTATCTTCCTGATGATGACTATAGGTGGTTTGGTAGGGAGCAGCGTGATCGCCGCAGAGACTAGCGTCGGGCTTGCTTCTCCTCCAGCAGAATACCGTCTCGACGATGTCCGTGTTCTTTTGACGCGACATCCGGGTATGCGCAAAGCGCCAATTCAGCAAATAGAACTCTCAGGCAAGGGTAACGCCACACTGAAGCGGGATTCCACTTCAGTGTCATTTCAATACAAGACACCGCAATTGCTGGATCTTCTAAACAAACTTTACAGCATTCGATTCTTCGAGCTACCTGCATCCTATTTCGTGCAACGTTCAATTTTTCTCAAGGATGACGGCTCTATTGGTACGCAGATTCGTAGAATGATGGATGCACCGAGCTCAAGCATTTGCTTCACTGTGAGCACCTACGAAAAATGTGTATCGTATGGCGCTGACGGTCCACACGAGTTGCGATCTATTGAGCAACACTTATTTTCAGAAGCAGAGTATTTAACCAAGTCCGGCGTGCCAGCCAAATAAGCTCATTAGTCTAGAAAAACGAAGGCGCTGTATGAGTTTTTCGACGACAGCCAATGTTACGGAGTTTGTGCCACCTGATTACGTCCTTTATGCTTGGCTTGAGAAAGAGCTTGATCGGCGGATTCAATAAGGTTTGCGGATGTTGTATTTATATCCGTCATTTCAGTAACGCTGACGCTTACCGTAACCTGACGTTTTTTCCAAACCGCGCTTTCAATGCCGCGCCTCAATCTTTCTGCTACAACGAATGCGCCTTGCACTGGCTTAGCAGCAACTGGCAGCGACAGTATTTTCAGATTGCGCGCTTTCAGATTGTGCAAAAGGCATGTCATTGCCGCATCCGGCAAAAATGCCGTAGTGCTGGCTAAAGTCGCCGATGAACTCGAAGTGTTCTTTGAAGCGGGAGTCATGCAGCATGTGCCAGGTATTGCCACACACAGGGAATATGCGCCCGGCTTCGATATCATGGTGGCTGTCCAGAACAAAGCGATGCGGGTGATCGGGTATCGTGCCGCGATAAATTACCGCTTGGCCGTAATCTTCGCAGGCGGGCTCCAGGCTATCCAGTTTGAACAATCTGTAAGTGGCCGAGAAAAAGCGGATGTTGCCGACCCGCTCAGCCAGCTTGGCATCGGTAATGTCGAGCGGCTTGTCTTCAACCAGCCTGGGATCGGCAAATTTATGGCGTTTGGCAAGATTAATGAAATCGTTCCAATACAGCGCACCACCCAGACATTCTCCATACAGCACCGGATCGTTGCGCACCGCATCCGGCACTCTGCGGTCGGCATAGACATCGGAGAAATAGAATTCGCCGCCCGGTTTGAGCAAGCGATGCACTTCGCGCAGTACCGCATCCTTGTCCGGCGAAAGATTGATCACGCAGTTCGACACGATGACATCAAAGCTGCCGCTTTCCAACCCAAGCTCATCGAGCTTCTCGATGTAGCCTTGTTTGAAAATGACGTTGTCGAAACCGAACGCCTCGGCGTGATAGGCGCAATAACTTTCCGCAACGGCAAGCTGCTCCTCGGTCATATCCACACCGACCACCTGACCACTCGCGCCCACCAGTTGCGCCAGCGCATACACATCACGCCCGGATCCGCTGCCCAGATCGAGAATGCGGCAGCCTTCCAGCAGCGGTGGACAAACCAAACCGCAGCCGTAATAGCGTGACATCACTTCAGGATGAATGCGCGCCAGCAGCGGTTTGAGCCAGTCCGGCACTTGAGACGCATCGCAGCAGGCAGAGGTTTTCAGGTCACCGGAAGTTTGCAGTTGCTTGCCGTAATAGTCTTTAACAATTTCATACATGATCAATGCTCTTATGTAATTTGGGATAGGGTTTGGTCGTATGTTCAAACATTTTTACTCAAGCATTCAAAAAGCCTGAAGCAAGGTATTGGAAAATTGCCGTCTATTTTTTTTCATGATGCCCACCGAATTCATAGCGTAAGGCAGATAATAATTTATTACCGTAATCCGCTTCTCCGCGCGAATTGAAGCGATCAAATAAAGCGGCGGTGAGTACCGGTGCGGGTGTACCTGACTCGATGGCGGCGATGCTGGTCCAGCGTCCTTCGCCGGAATCCGACACTTTGCCACCGAACTTTTGCAGGTTTGGGTCGGCTTGCAACGCGTGCGCGGTCAAATCAAGTAACCAGGAACTCACCACGCTACCACGCCGCCACAGCTCGGCCACTTCGGCCACGTTGATGTCGTAGCGGAACGCTTCCGGCTCGCGTAACGGTGTGGTCTCGGCATCTTTCTCGTGTGACACACCACCTACATTGGCATGACGCAGCAGATTGAAGCCTTCGGCATAGGCGGCCATCATGCCGTATTCAATACCATTGTGAACCATCTTGACGAAGTGCCCGGCACCCTCGGGGCCGCAGTGCAGATAACCCATCTCGGCCGTGCTAGGCTGGCCGCTGAGCCCTTCGGTGCGCGGCGCGGTTTCCACACCCGGCGCCAGTGCGGCAAAAATAGGTTGCAAGCGCGCTACCGTTTGCTGCTCGGCACCAATCATCAGGCAGTAACCGCGCTCTAGTCCCCAAGTCCCGCCGCTGACGCCCACATCCGCATAATGGATGGACTGCGCTGACAGGCTCTTGGCGCGGATGATATCGTCCTTGTAATAGGAGTTGCCGCCATCAATGATGATGTCGTCCGCGCTAAGCAGCGGAGAAAGTTCTGCGATGCTGGCATCGACCACCGCCGCCGGTAACATCAGCCAGATGGCGCGCGGTGTACTTAATTTATTCACAAAGTCCTGCACGCTGTCAGCGGGTGTCATGCCTTCTTTTGCCATTGCCTGCACCGCTTCGCTGCTGCGATCGAACACCACACATTGGTGTCCGGCGCGGCTCAAACGGCGCACCATGTTTGCACCCATACGCCCCAACCCTATCATTCCGATCTGCATTATTTACTCCTTCAATAAAATAAATTTTCCTGCGGCATGGGGTTGCGCTCCCATTCAATACGATCCGGCATACCCTGTCTCCAGACATACGGTTTGTGCCAAGATATTCGGCACGGTGACAGTTATTAGGCCAACATGCCTGCCTGTTGTACGGCGAACAAAGCCGGACCATACAGTGCAGCGCGATCATTCAGGATTACCTTGACCGGTATCGCTGCCAGTAGCGGTCGCCTCCGCCCTTTGTCAAGAAAGGCTTCGAGGAAACCCCCTGCCTGCAACAGCGGTAGTATTTTCGGCGCGATGCCACCGCCAATATACAGGCCGCCACGGCTCATCACCTTGAGTGCTAGATTACCGGCTTCCGCGCCATATAAGCTGACGAATAATTCCATCGTTTCCACGCATATCGCATCACTGCCTGCCAGTGCCGCAGCGGAAATAGCCGCTGCCGTATCCGTGCCGCTCATTTCTTCTGCCAGCCATGCCGGTGTTGATACATGCCGGTAGTCCAGCAGGAATGCATACAGATCAAGCAACCCCATGCCGGAAACGACACGCTCCCAACTGACATGCCCTCTGCCTTGCTGATGATGGTGTTGCTGCAAATAATTCAACAAGTCAAATTCCAGCGCATTGCGCGGGCTGAACGTGGCATGTCCACCTTCCGAGGCAAAGGGGCGATGGGATAGGCCGTCCCAATACAAACCTGCTTCACCCAACCCCGTCCCGGCAGCGATCACCGCCGCATTACCCTGGGCATCGGGCGATCCCGCTTGCAGTGTCAAGAAATCAACATCGCCTAACGCAGGCAAACCGTAAGCCGTGGCCTCCAAATCATTCAGCAGATGGCAGTGCAAAAAACCGAAGCGTTGGCACAGCGCGGCAGCATCAATCCGCCAAGGCAAGTTAGTCGCTTGCGCCACACCGCCCTGTACCGGCCCGGCAATGCCGAAAACCGCATTTTCAACGTTATTGCCCGCTGACAAAAAGTCATCCAGCAACGTTTCAAAATCGTCATGGCTTTGGCTGGCATAACTATGTTCGCGGTGGGTTACAACGTGACTACCGTTCACCTCGACTAACGCCAAACGGGTCTTGGTACCACCGATATCGCCGGTCAGGAATGGTCTCATTTTAATATGCCTCCAGTTTGCCGCCTTCCGGACTCAAGGAATGGCGCCAGAATTGATCTTCACGATCGAACAGGCGGTAGGTGCCGCGCGGCCCCCAGCTACCTGCGGGATAGGTGTTAATAAAGCTGCGCTCCATCGACCACACCTTGAGCACCGGATCAACCACGCGCCAAGCTGCCTCGACTTCGTCGATGCGCAAGAACAGCGAATGGTCGCCGAGGATGACATCGAGGATCAACCCTTCGTAAGCATCATAATCTTCCTCTCCATCTTTGTGATAAGTCGCATCTAAACTAATGGTGCGCGTTTGCACATCCAGCCCCGGCACCTTGACCTGCAACTCCATTTTCAGGCAATCGTCTGGCTGGATGCCAAGCATAATCCAGTTTGGCTGCGGCGGACCTTTACGGGTGTGGCGCAGCAAATCTTGCGGCGGCTCTTTGAAGCGGATGCAGATCGCCGAGCTACCCTCCGCCAAGCGTTTGCCGGTGCGCAAATAGAATGGAACGCCAGCCCAGCGCCAGTTGTCGATAAACAGTTTCATTGCCGCATAAGTTTCGGTGGTGCTGTCCGGTGCGACATTCTTCTCTTCCAGATAACCGGGCACGGTCTTGCCATCGATTACACCACCGGCGTATTGGCCGCGAAAAGCATGGGCGTGTACCGCGTTCTGGGTGATGGGACGGATGGCTTTCAGTACTTTTACTTTTTCGTCGCGCAAATGCTCCGCTGACATACTCAACGGTGGCTCCATCGCCACCAGCGACAGCAGTTGCATCAGATGGCTCTGCACCATGTCGCGTAGCGCGCCTGCACCTTCGTAGTAATCGGCGCGTCCTTCCACACCCAGCGTCTCGGAATGGGTGATCTGCACATGATCGATGTAGTGGTTTCTCCACAACGGTTCCAGCAGCAGGTTTGCGAAGCGAAACACCATGATGTTCTGCACCGTGCCCTTGCCGAGGTAGTGATCAATGCGATAGATCTGCGGTTCTTCGAGATGGCGATAGAGACTGGCTTGTAAGATCTGAGCGGAAAGCAGGTCGTAACCGAACGGTTTTTCAATCACCACGCGACGCCAGCCGTTGTGTTGTTTCAACAATCCGACGTTGCCTAGCTTGTCCACGATGCCGGGGTAATCAGCGGGGCGCACCGCCATGTAATACACCACATTTGGTGGGAATTTAGGGTCGTCGTTCAATAAGGTTTGTAGTCGCGCATAAGCATCCTCATCACCGACTGGGATGGCGAAATAATACAGGCGTGCGCAAAACCGTTGCAGTGCCGCTTCGTCAATTTTCGCACCATGCAGTTCACGCAAGATGTCATGTACAAAATCCAGCCATTGTTCAGAAGTGTAGTGGGTAATATCGCAACCCATGATGATCAAGTGGTCAGGCAGACGTTTCAGGATTTCCAGATGAAATAAAGCTGGAATCAGTTTGCGTCGGCTCAGGTTCCCACCGGCACCAAAAAAAACCAGCGTACAAGGATCCAGAGTTTTCATGTGGCCTATCCTTTTAAGTGATATATGACTTGTAAATCCGGCAAGCCGGAACGGTCGGTTCGTCGCTTCCTTAAAATTTTGCTGCCAGTGTTTTTTCCAGTTTGATCTGATCCACGGTAAAACCGCGTATGCCTTCTGCCAGCTTTTCTGTGGCCATGGCGTCCGCGTTTATATCCCAGCGGAATGTCGCTTCGGACATGGGGGGCGGTTGCGGTTCGGTCGCTCCGGTATCGTTCAATTGGCGTACCAGTTCACCTTGCGTGGCTTGCAGTTCCTCCAGCAAAGAGGGCGCGATGGTGAGGCGGTCACAGCCGGCCAGCGCCAAAATTTCGCCCATGTTGCGAAACGACGCACCCATAACAATGGTCTTATAACCGTGCATCTTGTAATACGCATATATTTTGCGCACCGACTGTACGCCAGGATCCGCTTCCGCCTCAAAGTCATGTCCGCTTTTAGCCTTGTGCCAATCAAGAATGCGTCCAACGAACGGGGAGATCAGTGTCACGCCTGCCTCTGCACAGGCGCGAGCCTGGGCGAAACCGAACAGTAGGGTGAGGTTGCAGTTAATGCCTTCGCGTTCAAGGATTTCCGCAGCACGTATACCTTCCCAAGTGGAGGCGATCTTGATCAGCACGCGATCGTTGGGTATGCCTGCTGCATTGTAAAGACTGATCAGCTTGCGAGCCTTGTTCACCGTGGCTGTGGTGTCGAAGGAAAGCCGTGCATCCACTTCGGTCGAAATGCGTCCTGGAATGTGCTTGAGTACTTCCACGCCGACATCTACCGCCAGTCTGTCCATGGCATCGTGCGCCTGCTGCTCATGATCTTTGCTTTGTGATTTGGCCCAGACGATGGCATTTTCGATGAGCGGGACGTATTCCGGCAGTGAGGCAGCTTTGAGCAACAATGAAGGATTGGTGGTGGCATCCTGCGGCTGGTGATGGTGAATCGCCTCGATATCGCCGGTATCTGCCACGATGGTGGTCATGGATTTCAACTGTTCCAGTAAATTGTTCATGTTTTTCCTCTTGGCAAGTAACTAAGTGAAACTGACTATTGCTACCCTACTGCTGGGTACAATCTATATGGGTCAGGGCTTGACTGCAACATTCTCTGTAAAACATGTTGCCTTTTTTTCAATAAACTGAAAATCAGCGAAACCGGCATGAGCACGTTCCCCAGTATTGTCGGTGTCAGATGCAACGGAGAGCTGAATCAGGCGCGCCTGCTCTGTTCCGAACTCAGTAATCATGTCTTTCTGTACATCGTGCCGTGCAACAACCCATTTTCCTGCATTAGCAGTACCGGATTCGGCCACAATCATGCGAGTACGGTCGGTATAGGCATTGGGTTTACGCGTACCGACTGGATAACGGTTGTCCCACACATAATTGATCGCGGCATCGGGCACCGCATCACCATAGATACTGCGCGCCAGTTTGAGCTTGACGCGTGTCATAAAACTCAGCGCAGATGCAGGCATGGCAAACGAGACATACACGCGCGCGGCATAATCATCTCCTTCTTTGGTGGCCATGTCGGCCTTGACTAACGGGGCATCCACGCGCCAGCGCCAGCACAGCACCGGCGTGCGATTCAAATCGACCTCGACCGGTCGCGCCAGCAGCGCCATACTTTGCTCGGCGGTGGCTTCGATGGCCAATATATCGTCCCATCGGGTAACGCGGTATCGGGTGGGCGATACTTTGCTATTGAGTTGCACCACTTGCCACGGAGACGGGACATCCGCAGACTCTTTGGTGAAATGATCGAGCCTGATTTTATCGCTTGCTTGCGCTAGTAAAGAGAGAGTTGACCCTATCAGTAGCGCTAAGTTTCGTAATGTCATGGAGCCTCTATGTCTGGTAGTAAGTATTTCAAATCTTCCGGCGTATCCACATCGTGCAACAATTGCCCCACATGCAGCGACCAGCCAAGTTGCTCGATGCGCGTGATAGTGGTGCTGGCAACTGTATCGGTGCTCCACGGCATGTCAATGAAGGGAGCGGCACTGTAGTGCTTGAGCCCCAGTAGCGCATAGCCACCATCGGCGGTGCAATAAATGACTGCATCGTGTTCGTGCAATGATAGAGCAGCCTCCCGCAGCAAGGTGGTGGACATTTCTACGCAGTCTGTACCAATCAATAAAACGCAATCATTATTTTCAAGGACGCGCTTTGAGGCACGCGCCAGTCGGGCACCGAGATCACCCTCGCCTTGATCGGTAATTTCTATACCAGCCGGCAATACAATGCCCTGCCAAGCGCTATCGTCAATTTTGGGCGTACTGCATAGCTCGACCGTGCCGATATCAGCAGCCAGCGCTTGGAACAAAGTGTTGGATAGCATTTGCTGCGCCAGTTCGGCCGCTGCCTCAGCTCCCAGCAAGGGAATCAGGCGCGTCTTGACGAAACCGGGCTGCGGGGCTTTGGCAAAGACAATAATGCGGGTGGATATCATCGGTACAATTTTACCAGCTCGCTCGCATCCATACCGCGCCAATATGCCCAGCGCAAACGCCACATCAGCAGGATAGTGCGCCACACTCCGCGCGTCTCCCAGCGCCGACCGGATGTCGTCACACAATGCGCGATGCAGGCAGGACGCGATAACGTCAGTAACCGTTTGCTCAATTCCACATCCTCCATTAACGGCTGATCAGGAAATCCCCGCAAGTGCGCAAACATATCACGCCGCACGAATATAGCCTGGTCGCCGGTGGCGATTCCGGTCAAGCGCGAGCGCCAATTCATCAAGCGAGCAACCACGCGCAACATAAAGGGACGACCGGTAATACACACATCGAAACGCCCCCAGCAATGCACTTTATTTGCCAAAGCTTGCTCGATGTGGCGAGCTGCACCCTGTGGCAAGCGCGAGTCGGCATGCAGGAACAACAACACATCACCGCTGGCCTGCGCTGCACCAACATTCATTTGATTTGCTCTGCCACGAGTAGTGCGTAATGCAGTGAATCCGGCCACCTCAGTCAGCATTGCTGACCCATCTGTACTTCCGCCATCGACAAATATGATCTCGCAACCGGCTCGCTGGTAAGGCAGCAAGTGCGCGAACAATTCCGGCAATTGCTCCACTTCATTAAGTATTGGCACGATGATGGACAAACGCATCGTTCAGCCTCGTTTCCATGTGTGATAGCGCTTTAGCCAGGCCAGCACTTTTTGCGGCGCATGGGCGCGTTTCCATTCTCCAGCCGCGTATTTGTTCGCTTCAGCCAGAGTCGGATAAATGTGGATGGTGCCGAGTATCTTGTTCAGCCCCAGTCCGTGTTGCATTGCTAATACGAATTCGACTAGCAAATCGCCAGCGTGCTCGCCAACGATGGTGACGCCGAGGATCTTGTCCTTGCCGGGCACGGTCAACACCTTGACGAAGCCATATGCTGTGCCATCGGCAATGGCGCGATCGAGTTCGTCTATGCCGTATTTCACTACTTCATAAGCGATGCCTTGCTCGCGCGCTTCCTGTTCGTTGAGCCCGACGCGCGCGACTTCCGGATCAATGAAAGTTGACCAAGGCACTACTGAATAATCCGCCTTGAATTTCCAGAAGTCACCAAACAGCGCGTTCACTGTCGCATACCATCCTTGGTGGGCGGCGGTATGGGTAAATTGGTAAGGCCCGGCCACATCACCCGCCGCAAAAATGTTGGGATATATGGTTTCCAGATAGTCGTTGGTTACCACGGTGCGCTGGGTTTCAATCCCCAGTTCTTCCAGGCCATAACCTGTCAGTCGCGCCACGCGGCCTACCGCACACAATAGCGCGTCGAACTCGATGCGGCGCGATTTGCCATCCTGTTCAACCACAATGTATTTGTGTCCGTCTTCCTGCTCGCAGCGCACAGCCTTATGGTCGATCAGCACGTCCACCCCGTCTGCGGTGAGCGATGCGCGTGCCAACTCGGAGACTTCGCTATCTTCGCGAACCATGATGCGCGAACCCTTCTCGATCTGGGTGACGTGCGATCCCAATCGCGCGAAACTCTGTGCCAATTCACAACCGATTGGGCCGCCGCCCAACACCACAAGGCGCGCGGGTGCCGTGTCAAGTTTGACGAATTCGTCCCACAACGTGTCACTGGTGACGTAGCCTACCTCATCCAAACCGGGCAGCGGCGGCACGAAAGGCCGCGCGCCAGTGGCAATAATGATGCTGCGCGTGGTGAGTACTTGAATTGCGCCATCGTTCAGCTTTACTTCCACCGTCCACGGGTCGGTAATGCGCGCATAGCCTTGCAATACTTCCACGCCCAGGCCGGTAAAGCGTTCTACGCTGTCGTGTGGTGCCACGGTGCGGATTACCTCATGCACACGCGCCATCACTTTTCGAAAACTGAACTTTGCCTCGTTCGTCTCCAGCCCATAATGATCAGCGTGACGTATTTGATGCGCCAGCTTGGCACTTTTGATCAATGCCTTGCTCGGCACGCAGCCGTAGTTGAGGCAATCGCCCCCCATCTTGTTCGCCTCGATCAGCGTCACCTTGGCATTGACTACCGACGCGATATAGGAAGATACCAGCCCACCCGCGCCGCCGCCAATCACAATCAGATTGCGGTCGAATTGTGCGGGGCTATTCCACTTGGCATAAACACGGCGGCGTTGCAGCCAGGCCGTGATTTTTTTGGCGATCATCGGAAAAACTCCCAACAGTAAAAACGAAAACAATAATCCCGGCGACAGGATGCCGGACAGGCTTTGTAATTGCGCGAGTTGTGTCCCCGCATTCACGAACACCAATGTGCCCGCCAGCATTCCCACCTGGCTGACCCAATAGAAGGTGCGGGTGCGCATCGGCGTCAGCCCCATCAATAGATTGACGAGAAAAAATGGAAACACGGGAATCAAGCGCAGGGTAAACAAATAGAGCGCGCCATCTTTGGCTATTCCGTTGTTAATTGCTTTCAACTTGTCGCCGAAGCGTTGTTGCACAGTGTCGCGAAACACAAAGCGTGAAGCGAGGAAAGCCAAGGTCGCGCCGATGCTGGACGCGAATGACACCAACAGCGTACCCATCACCAACCCAAATAACGCACCCATGGCCAGGGTCATGATCAATGCGCCGGGCAAGGAAAGCGCAGCGACGATTACATACAGCGCAAAACCGACTGCCGCGACCATCCATGGTGACTGCGCCTTGAGCGCGGCAAAATCATGCTGGCTCTGCTTGAGCGATTCCAGCGTCAAAAAGCGTCCCAGATCGAAGGCAAAGAAGCTGACGACCAGCACGAGAATCAGCAGAGCGAGTAATGCGCGCTTCATGTGACAAGGCTTCCTTCTTCTTTCAATGCGCCTCCACAACTGCTTCCTTGTCCGGCAGTGCAGCCGTAGCAATGTCCGGCAACCCGGATCGGATGGCCTTGCAAATCTTGCAGCAGCAAATCACGCAAATGCGGACGACCTTGGCCGGGGGTGGCCAGTTCCAGCTGCTGGTTAAAATCGCAATCGAAAAGAAACCCCTGCCAACCCACGCTGACCAAGTTGCGGCACATCACTGTGTCGAGATTGGCAGCGGCGAAATTTTCTTTCAGTAGGCGCAGGTAATCGTTGAACTGGCCTTTGGAGACCAACATGGAACCGAAACGCTGGATCGGCATATTAGTGATGGCAAAAAGCTGGTTGAATACGATGCCAAAATGCTCGAACAGCTCGCGCTTGTAATCGGCTTGCAACGCAGCTTGATCTGGCGGCAGCGCGGCACCCTGCGGATTGAATACCAGATTCAGCGTCAGGCCGCTGCCAGGCTGCCCGTAACCCAGTGCATTGAGCTTTTGCATTGCAGCGATACTCTTGTCGAACGTGCCCTTGCCGCGCTGCTTGTCCACATTGTCCAGCGAGTAACAGGGCAGCGAGGCGACGATCTCGACCTGTTGCGCGGCGAGAAATTCGGCGAGATCTTCCTGTCCCGGCTCGAACAGAATGGTGAGGTTGCAACGATCAATCACCTTGCAGCCTTGCGCGCGAGCAGCGCGTACCAGATCACGAAAACCCTCATGTAATTCCGGCGCGCCGCCCGTCAGATCGAGCGTGTGCAAGTCACGCGCCGCCAACACCTGCGGAATCAGCGCCAGTGTTGCACTATCCATCATCTCGGTACGATTCGGTCCGGCATTCACATGGCAATGCACACAAGTCTGGTTGCACTTGTAGCCCAGATTAACTTGCAAAATCTCCAGTGTACGACGACGCAGGGCGGGGAATTCAGTGGCTTGTAGCAAAGGCAGAGTGGCGTGCATGGCTTATTCCTGTGAAATATTTGGTCTACCGCAATTGCACCAGACCGACAGTGTAATGTGTTCCTGAGTGGTAGTCGTCCCGGAAACCTGAATACTTACAAAGTAAAACCTGCAACCTGTCGAGCTTATCCACAGCTTTGTTGTGCACTTCATCGCTACAATATCCCGTCAGTTTTCATACTGCACAGATGATCTGTTTTCTACCGGCTCTAACACTTTAGGCAGCACAGTATCAGCAATGTTATGATTCCAAGTCAATTGAATAGAGCAGCTACAGTGTTAGTGCATTTGGCATTTTGACGGCATGCCAGAAAAAAATGATGGATCATTCAAACCCTAAAATGAGGTTATTCCCAGAATGAACGCTGAACCCACATCTATCTGTGTTACGTACGGATTTGACGATAAACGTATCCGAGAAACCATTTTGGCGTTTGACATCCATCCCGAGTATGGTGATCTCGCAGAGCGAATTCGCAGGGAAGTCATCGGAGACAAGGTCGAGGAGCTTGTAAATGCCTGCTTCGGCGTATTGGCACGTTTTAGGGAGTTTTCCCTGATCGAACCAAAATTAGATGTGTCGGTCTTCAAGCAAATTTGGGCCGACCAGTTGCGGCGCTTCGGCCAAGGATTGGGTACGCCTGACTATTTTGCGGAGCGCCTTGCTCTTTCAACTACTCATGCTCATAGCGGACTTTCGATGAGCGTTCTTCACTTGCAGAACCAAATCACGCAACAGATTTTAGTCGAGCGCCTAATTGCCTGTTTTTTGAACGCCCCCAAGACTATTTGGATACTGATGCCTTGCATCCTGAAGTTCACCGCTTTGGATTTGCACTTGACAATAAAGGGTTACCATCTGAATGATTGTGAGGATCAGCATAAAGAGATAGAAGAATTACGGGTTGAATCAGCCAAGCTGTTGCAAAAAGTAGCAACTGATCAACTCACTGGTGTGATGAGCTACAGTCATGTGATGGAAGCACTTGAAAGCCACGTGAATAGCGCAGCTAAAACAGGAAAGACGCTGTGCGCCATGATGATTGATCTGGATTTTTTCAAGAGGGTTAACGATACCCATGGACATTTGGTCGGTGACATCGTTCTCAGGCTTACTGCGGAGCGCATCAAGGCGGCAGTACGAGATTTCGATATGGTAGGGCGTTTCGGGGGAGAGGAATTCACAGTCATTCTGGCGAATGCTGATATGGCATTGGCCATGATCATCGCCGAAAGGATTCGTCAGGATGTCGCGGAATCCCCATTCCATGCAAAGGGGCACCTTATCGAGTTGACCATCAGTATCGGGGTGGCGATGTTGAGGCCGGGCGAAACCAGGGAAGCTATACTGGAGCGTGCTGATGTAGCTTTGTACGAGGCTAAACAAGAGGGACGCAACCGAGTGGTAGTGGCTGAAGACCTTGAACAGGCAGTAAGCGCTCAGGAGAGTAACGGGTAACACCAAGCGCGGTAGGTTGTGCTGAATGAAATGAAGCCCAACATTACAGGTGGGTTAAGTCTTGAAATATTGCATTTTGCTTTGCCTCTCGAAGTCACATGACGCAACCCGCCGGCTAAATTTATTCTAAGTGATTTTGCCATAAGTGCCAGTTTTGCAATGCCTGACTCTGTTGCCTACTGCGTGCCGGAAAATCGAAGTCCGATTATTGTCTAATCATTAGAAAATGGGCGCACCCATAACCATAACAAATAAGGCTAGCCCGCTTGGACTGAATTGAATTTTGGGCATTGCCGTGTGGTGTTCGATGAATGTTTATGTTTCGCGTTTGCTTAATTCTTGGCGAACTTTATCCATCATCTTTTCTTTTTCCTCTGTGGAAAGATTGAATGCTCTACCAAGCTGGTCAAGGATTTGATCTTCTTGGGGGGAGATTACGCCGTCGACAAAAGCCTTGCGAAGCTCCGTTTCAAAAATAACTCTACGTCTTGCCATCTGGTTTGCAAATGCCGAAGCCACGATACCGGTTAGGATGGCAACAGTGCATACGCCGAGAAATGCGGTAAAAAGCGATATGACACGGCCAAACCATGTCACTGGCGTAAAATCACCATACCCAACCGTGGTCAGCGTGATTATTGCCCAGTAAATTGCGTCGGGAATGGAAGCGAATATCTCTGGTTGTGCTTCATGTTCAGCATAATACATAAGTGAAGAAGTAATTAAGACTGTAATCAGCAACAGGTACAAAGTTGCGGCAAATGAGCGCCGCTCTTCATAAATAGCCTGCACCAGGTCTTCTATTGCGGTGCTGTAATGTGAGATCTTGAACACACGAAGCAGTCGAACCGCACGGATAACACGCAAATCCAGACCGGGCATGAGCATTTGCAAAAAGTAGGGTGCCAAAGCTACTAGATCGATCAAACCATAAAAACTCAGGATATAGGCTTTGCGGCCACGCCACGAATTACCTTGGCCCGATGGAAGGCTGGCTCCGTTCGCCCAGATTCGTAGCAGGTACTCGATAGAAAACAAGATGATGCTGAATAACTCGAAAAGTTCGAAATAGATACGCCACTGTTGATATAGGGTATTTACGGATTCAAGCACGACAGCAACGATGTTAAGCAAGACTACCGTGGAGACCAGAATGGTGCATAACTTCGCGGCAAGATCCTGCTTAACCTCGCTTTCGAGTATTTGATACAGTCGAACTTGTATGGGGCGAAGGTTCATATATGACTTTCTCATTTGCCCGGTTGGGCTGAATGAAATGAAGCCCAACCTCTCACTCACGTGGCAGGTACGAAGGTGCTTGCCTTTTTAGTCGCTACGAGAACCCGGCCTTATGTGCTCCGCCACATCGGCACATCGGTAACGCATCTATTCACCCATTCTCATGTAATGTTGGACTTCATTTCTTCAGCCCAACTTACCGGAATATCAAGCTGTAATGAGCTAGATGCATTTGCTCATTAACGCCTAACGAAGACACTGCTTCACTTAATTAATAGTCGTCCTTAGCTTGCGAGCATCATTAATGCCGCCCACATTCTGTACATTGGTATAGCCGGCATTCCTTAAAGCAGACAATGCTTTACCCGCCCTTACACCACCACGACAATACAATCGAATATCTGTATCTTTGATCAGGATAGAGCTTGCTTACTCCTGCCACTATATCCGAGTGTGATATGCGGATATCACCTTCAATATTGTCAATTTTATTTTCAAGTACACTCCTAACGTCAATCCAAACCGGATCTGCATAGGATATTGAGCTAAATAGTATTCCTACAATTAATGTAACCGCACGTATTATCGCTTGCACTTTCATACCTAATCCTCCTGAAAAGGAAATATTCACGCTGCCCAACATAACATCAGGAAACATTTTCATAAGCCAGCATTGAAGCAGTAGTCTACAGTACAGCACGGTCTTAGTGGATATCAAAGCATGTAAGCGTTTACCAACGCTATTCACATCACCCTGAAGCTTTCGAATGGGTCTTGGCATATTGATAGGCGACTATAGTAAAAATATTTTATCAATGCTTGACCCCTTTATTCAGTGTCTCCAAGTAACGGCAGCGGTCCCCCGCCATGAGAGATGAATAGGGCTTTTGGACTGTGATTCATCGCTGCTCTCCTTTAGATTGTTAACGCCGCAAGCACGCGCGCACTAACGTCGCCGTAGCTTGCCTTGTTAATATGAGAGTTGGGAGTTCAAAATCATACATGTGCTTCGGCCTCTGCTGCTAAGTTATCCATAGGCAGTGCAATTACATCCGGTGCAGCGCCTTGTTGGGCAGCTTATGGAATGGTCGGCTACATACCCGCATCGTAGAAAAACTCCTCGCGTACGATCTTTCCGTTATGAACGGAATAGAGGCCCACTTCGTCCAACTTCATTCTCATTCCCGAGGGCTTGTTCGTCACGTCATACTGGAATCCGACCACAAACCGGTCTCCATGCGGCCAAGGGCCGGTGACCGCGGCGGAATGGATCTCGTGATTAGCAACCCACCACTCGCCTTTCCCTTTTACAGCCGCGAGTCCTTTCACTTCCTGCTGCGCGCCCGGCATTTCAACCGCTTCCACACTGACGACGTCATCCGCGAAGAGCGTGCTCAGTGCTTCCAAGTTTTTCCCTTGTTTGCAAAGCTCCACTAGCTTCTTGGCAATCTCCATTGTATTCATGTCATTTCCTTTTGGTTCGTAAATGCGACACACGTCGCTCGTTCTACTCTACTAGCACTCGACTACGAGTGCTAGTTCTAACTTCGTGCTATGGGACAAACCGAAGCGTAGCGTAGGTTTGTCCCATACGGCGTTTTGTTAATGTTCGTTTTCTCGATCATCAAGGTTCTCTATTAGCAATTCGCAGGATGAATAAAAATAGCTTGGCTGACTAGATTTCATAATAGATGAGTAGGCGTTCTTAGGCTTTTCGTTTTTCTTGAATTCGACCTTGAGTCGCAATGAGTGATAAAGCTGCTCATCCAAATACAGCTGCATGGGTGAATGGACACCTGATTTAATTGCCGCTTTCGCAGAACGTTCGATAGCAAGAAGTTCAGCAAAAGGCACGCCCAAGCTATTCAAACAAACATGATTTTTATTTTTTGATATATGAAGCAATGGTTCGCCATAGTACTCATTGTAGCCCTGGGTAAGAACTGCATAAATCGGCAGACCAAGTACTTCCTGGTAAATGCGATCAAGTTCTTTTATTACATGGAGTATTTTTTCGGGCTTGTATGAGCATTGGATACCTTTATGAAAATATCCAACGTCCCAATTGGTTTTGAGTATCAGGCTGTCAGCAAACGAAATGAAGGAAATTTCGCTTTCCTTATCTGCCAGCTCATCTATTCTGTCTCTTAACTCTATCAGCTTATCTTTATTAAGGGCGTTGTCTCTTATCGCATTTTTAACACCGATAGCGTCTACCAACGCAAAGACAGAATATTCTCGCAGGTGAAGATGCTCCAGCCATTCGTGATCAACAAATATATAGGGCTTAATATCATACTGCCAGCAGCTCACACATATCTTGATTATGTCTCTTGGTAGGGTTATTGAAACCTCATGAAACCGCGTGAACGTATTGGGATACCAAGATAGATCAAGAGAATTGCTGTTTATTTTTCTGACTGCAACCGGGCTTACATAGCCGACCTCATAAGGGTTACATTCTTCTCTCCGAAGCATCTTTCTAAGCGCTTCATCAAACTCCTCCATGTAGATTTCGCTCATAAGTAAGCAATCCCTATCCAGAGGAATTTCTTCAAAAGGGTATTTGTCTATATCGTCATTTTCAAACAATACTCATATCTCCGACAAGAACATTAACGCTGGAATTAAGTGGTAGCGCAGCCGTCCGCTTGGATGACTAGTTGGACGAAGCCGCTACGCGGAGGAAACTCAAACTGCGATGCCACGCTTTATGATGCATCTTAGTCCCGTCGATTTCTGAGCACATATGGCTAGAGGAGCAGGTCTTGCATGCATATATTCCCTTCCTTTCCCTGATTTACAGCTCTACTTACCGTAGCGCAATGCACCCTGAAAAATCCACTTTCGCTTGCACAGAGTAATCGCCAGTGGCATAGGCCGCAACCATCGCGGCTTTTACATTACATTGCCCCAACAAGCGACTAGAAACTGTTTGCTAAAAGGTTGAGGTACGAAAATAGCAAACTGTTGTCAGTCCCGTTTGATTGGCTTGTTATGTGTTATTTGCTCTAAGCTTGGCTCGATATCTCAACTTTGCCCAACTCTTTACGAAGAAAGATTTCGACGGCTATAAAGGCAAAAGGAACAATAGATGCCATAGAAACAAGAAGCCAAACAATTAAAGGCCAATTTCGTTTATGCGAAGCATGAGTAGATAACATCAGATATGCGATGAATAAAACTCCATGCGCGGCACCTACAGGGAAAACATAATCCCGACTAATCATACCAAGCGTAATACTTAGTATAAGTAAATAAGAGGTACCCTCTAACAGACTAACCAATCTAAATGCTTTCAAATCTACCTTCTTCTAATAATAAATTTGTACATTCGGTGCCTAATACTAGCGAATGCATATAGCGCACGCTTCAAGCACATTGAGGGGGCATCCACATTTCAATGGTGAGCCCCGTAGATTCTTGTTCATCCGAGGTCACGCCAGCCACTCGGCTTCTCAGGGCACCCGTTTCAGTTTCAACAGTTTGGGCCGCATCTCCTTGGCCTTGAGTTCGTTGAAGAACACAAGCACATCGGTGCGCACGTTCTTGCGCACATAGTACAGCGTCATCTGGTTCGGCGTGTTCGGGTTTAGGATTATGTGCGCCTTGTCCGGATCGTTCGAAACGGCTTCATTCTTGCCAACGACAAACTTGTCCAGCTCTGCAAGCGACTTCGCCAGAGAGTCGAGAGGGAGCCAGTCCTGACGTAGGCCGATAAACCCTATATAGTTTGGGGAGGTGTAAGCATATTCGCAATAGAAACTCTTGCCCCCGGGGGACGGCATCTCCTCTACGACGTTGTGGGGTACGCCGGGCCTCACGTCTAAACGGAGCGCGGCCTTGATTTCGGCGGGCGTAAGCGCGCATGCCTTCATCCTGGTCACATCGATTGTTTGGGAAGCTAATGCCCACGGCGAACCAAGGGCAAAGAGCAGGACATAAACGGGCTTGGAAAGTGATTGAATAGCCATCTGTTACCTCCGTTGATAGTGACACGTTGGAAAAATTGGTACATTGACGCCGCTAGGCCGAACGCCCTGGAGTGTCTTGTTAGCCACTTTGGATCAGTGTCCGTGCAACTGATTACCAGCCGCAGCCATAGCCTCTTTAAGTTGCTCCCCACTGCTGGCAATCAAGTTTGCCAGCATCTCTTTGGTCTCATCTCGACTGTTGATACGAGGAAATTCCGTGTCTGGCACTGGAATATTGAGGAAAGTACAAAGCGGTTCCCAGCCGTCACCAACCTGATAGACAAGCAATCTTTCTGGTGCGATATAGTCAATTATTTCTGCGGTACGATTTTTGAAAAAATTGACCATATATTGTCTGTCTTGCATACGATTTTCCATCTTATCCCAAATCGTTTTTTGCGCCATTGTTCCAAACGGACTGTTTTTAATGAAACTGGCAAACTCTGCGGAATGAATCGTTTCATTGGTAGAGTCGAACCATTTGTTTGCATCACGAACGGTCAGGATTACTTTCGCTTCAGGATAGTAGTCTGCAAGCTCTTTCCAAAAGTTACATCCCGGGTTATCAACGGTGGCAGAGTATCGTTTGAATATTTTGTCCCAATTAGCTTTGCCTTCAGCTGCATTGATCCAATCTGGAATACAATCAGGATTCTTTAGAATCTCACTCATATGGTAGCAGAGACTAATACCCAGCGTTTCAAGAGCCACTTTCAATGATGCAGTTCCGGTTCTACCCATACCAGCGCCAATTATTTTTAATGTCATCTCTTACCTCTCCTCGAAATTAACACAAATGTTGGGGCAGGTTTTGCACTCATACATCCACTTTCTTCCTCTGATTGACCGCTCTACTCACCGTAGCATAATGCACCCCAAAAAAATCTGCTATCGCTTGCATAGAGTAGTCGCCAGTGGCGTAGGCAGCAACCATCGCGGCTTTTACGTCACTATGTTTGTTCTGGTAATAGTCCAGTGGTTTTGCCAATGGGCGGCGTTGCGCGCGCGGTATTTCACCTATCGTTGTTTTATCAGTCAATTGTTGCATGCGCTTTATAAACGTCTCCGATCCCAGAAACACCTGCCCGCTGAGTTGATCCCACACACTTGGCAACCCCACGCCCGCCCGGACAAAATCAACATATAGATTGATAGCGCGACTACGCTCTTCGGCAAATTGACCAAGTATCCAGTCGGTTTGCAACCACTCCGGCGCGGCCTGCGTGCCCGTCATGGCCGCATACGAACTCCATGGCCAGTTGACAACATCCTTCACCATGCGCGCCCGCAGCGGATTGAGTACAACATAGCGCGCCAACTCCAGCAAATACCTGTCCTTTTCGACAATGACTGCCTTGTAACGCCCCTGAAACACATGGCCCACACGGTCATGGTTGCGGTTAAATGTTTGTGTATAAACCCCATTGAGATGGCGCATGCCTTGGGCAAGGTTGCCCTCGACCGTTTCCACGACGACATGGTAATGGTTATCCATCAGACACCAGGCATGGCACACCCAATTGAAACGCTGGCATACCTGACCAAACAACGCCAGCCACGCCAGGCGATCAGCATCATCAAGGAAAATATCCTCGCGCCTGTCTCCGCGTGACGTTACATGATAAACCCCACCGGCTAATTCGATTCTAAGAGGACGTGCCATGTAAGTAGGTTAGCATGAGGCAATGTAGCATGAGGCGATGTATGAATGCAAGACTTGACCCCTTTTATTTTGCTTTTATTTTGCCTTTTATTTTTCGACAATGACTGCCTTGTAACGCCCCTGAAACACATGGCCCACACGGTCATGGTTGCGGTTAAATGTTTGTGTATAAACCCCATTGAGATGGCGCATGCCTTGGGCAAGGTTGCCCTCGACCGTTTCCACGACGACATGGTAATGGTTATCCATCAGACACCAGGCATGGCACACCCAATTGAAACGCTGGCATACCTGACCAAACAACGCCAGCCACGCCAGGCGATCAGCATCATCAAGGAAAATATCCTCGCGCCTGTCTCCGCGTGACGTTACATGATAAACCCCACCGGCTAATTCGATTCTAAGAGGACGTGCCATGTAAGTAGGTTAGCATGAAGAAATGTATTAATGCAAGACTTGACCCCTTTTATTTGCAAGACTTGACCCCTTTTATTTGGCCCCTTTTATTTCTTTTATTTGACCCCTTTTATTCCAAAATGGGCCGCAGGCCCAGCGCTTGATGGCCAGCGTGACATGCCGTTGGCGCTCCGCTTGAGCAAGGGGTTAGGCCGCACTGCGATCAGCTCGCGACCGCGATCGCCTCGTGTATTCTCCCTGAACTAGGTGCTCTTGAACGGCCTCAATCAGCTTTGGGAGCGTACCTTCTATTGACTCACCAAGTTGGAAAGAGACTACCCCTTGCAACTTCGCTGGTAGGTCACCGTGCGTCACCCCGTTCGCAAGCACCGGAATGCAAATTTGTGCGCCGTCCTTTGCTCTCCCAAGTGCCCTATCTATTTCAAACGCGACCCACTCGCTACGAAGAGAGGCTTGTGAAACTACGAGTAGGAACACGCAGTTGCTGTCAATGCCCTCGCTTAGCGTACTCGATACATAGTTACCTGGCGTCACTTCGTTCTCATCAAGCCAATATGCAATCTCCTTATCACCCAGTCGCTTGGTCAATGTCTGTACAAGAGGCGTATCGGCATGAGAGTAGCTAATGAAGACGCCGCCATGCGCCTTTGATTTCCGTTCAAATTCTTCAAGATTGTCATGCTTGGCGGCGATCTCTATCAGGCACTCATGAAGACCCGATACCAATCGCATGAGCCGTTCCTGTGAGTCAACCTTCCGATGACAGTCGCGCGCCTGTCTGGCGGTGTCGAGCAGCCGGTCGCAGTCAATCGTGGATACGCCAGCTGCGGAAACGTTCCCGCGGACAGCTAGCTCGCCCAGCAAGTAAGGCTTCTCTTCTGGACTAATGCCAGTGTCCAATAGGGTGTTTACCACTTGACCCATACGAAACCAATAAAGGGTGTATTCTGGCGAACCACCAAGGGCTCGGCGAAGCACATCATTCGAGCCATTGCCCCGCTGATATTGCGCGCTCACCCATTCTAAATTGGTTCGTGAATTAGCGAATGCTGATAGCAGGGGCGTCGTGATACTACTGTCTTCGGCTGGTGAGGCCTTCGCTTTTAGTGCCGGATCTGTGCTGTAGATCTGCCAGTAGAACGTAAAAGCCCATCCAGCGCGGACACATTGCACGCGCGTCGGCGGGGTATTGCTCGGGCACTGGTCTAATTCATCGTCACTCGCCTCTTGGAGCGAAGGGAGATGTGAGAGCAATTCAGCGAGTTGTCCTTTGTGAATTTTTCCTTGTCGAAGTAGCTCGGCCCCCACTATGCGGACCCGTCGATTCAACTGCTCGGCTCGATCAAGATGCTTTGCGTCATAGAGCATTTTTGCACCTACTGCCGCTATTGGTAGGGCTGCCTGTTCTGGCAATTCGATGTGGGGTTTGACATGGGTGATTAGCTCGGCGGCTAGCGCCTCCGCTTGCAGCTTGCTTAGGTAGTAGTCAGTCTGCAGAAGCTTCGCCACTGCCTTACTGAAGCGTTCCGGTTTACTAAGTCCAAACACTGTCTGTCTCCGGCTGGGTTGCGATTGTGCGGCCTAACGTTTGAGCTAACCGGCATTTTGTGGAGGTTGGATTTTGGCCAAGAATGAAATGATGGCCAAAGGCCGACCGCAGCAAAATGTCCGGTTGAGCGAATGGTTAGGCGCCTGTTTATAGTCCAACATCCTGCATTTCCTCTGCCAATCGCACAAAACCATCTTCTCTGTTCTTCGAGAAATCAATAAATGTTCGACCAGAGATGGCAAGCGTTGGACCAGGGTTTCTAACTCGCAGTAGAAAGACGGGTTTATTCATCTCATAGGAAAAATGCATCTCCTGAAGAGCTGTTTTCGATTTCTTCCAATCGGGTGAAATTACGCACAAGGTTGCTTCTGCGTTCTGAATTCGCTCTTCAAGCTCAAGGGTGAAATCAACTTGGTAGTTGCGCTTGCTTGTGTGAAAATCCCAAAAGCTATACCCGCGTTCTGTAAGAAACACTTTTAGTTCCTTCACAAAGCGTGAATCATCAGTTGAATAGCTGATAAATGCGTACCCTTTAGATTTTGCAGCCTTTGGCTGTACAGGTTGGTCACTGCGAAGCGCTCCTATTCCCTTTAAAAGAATCGCTAAGCCTTGCTCAAAACTGGCCCTGAAGTCGACCCACTGGACGCGCTTGAGCGCTTCAGGCAAAGCGCTAGGGCCAGCATCGTCAATGATTAAAGGTATCGCTCGACCTTTTGAGCGCAAGAAACCTTCCAACTCGGCACTGAGCCATTCGGACGAACCCGAATGCTCACTCGCTACGTGTAGAAGCAGTCCCGCTTCAAACAGGCCCTTCTCAATTTCTTTGTCCCAGTTTTCGCCAGGTGAGATATCCTGAGTGTCAACCCAGGTTTTAACACCTGCGAGCTGGAGTTCTGCTGAGAGGCGGTCTACGAATGGCCTGTCGGCCCGGGCGTAGGAGATAAAGACGTAAGGTAACGTCATGGTTGTGCTGGTGCGGGATTCAGGCGCCTAACGTGGTTCGAGTTGAGGGGCGAATTGCCCACTATGAATGTGGAAAAAATCGCCGCGCTTCTTTGGGCAATTTGTCCCCTCGAACGAGGCGTTAGGCGCAGATAGACGTGCCCCGCAACCCCCAGTTTTTGCCGCGTGATGCCTCCCCATTCCGGCTGCCCCCATGCACGACGATTGAAAAAATCAGACCCGAAAACTTGTCATATGGCGCGAAGCGTAGTTCACGATGTCCGCATCAACGAATTCAGTTATGCGGCAGCGTGAACTACGCTTCGCTCAATATCATGTTTTTTACCACCTGTAAATTCCGCAATTTCCTTGCCAATGTTCCTGCGCCTTCAAATAATTCCATGCGGTTTTAATCTTCACTACTACCTGTGAGTGTGGCGCACGTCTATCTGAGCTTAACGTAAAGTAGACACCCTAAAACGCGCCGGCAAAGACACCTTCGAGGTGTATAATCCGGAATTACCCATGTAATACACTGTTTTAATTGGGTGTGCAAATTTCGCACACCCTAATTTTTTTGATAAAAACGACATGGATACATCCCCCAAGTTGCTTGATCAAGTACGCGATAAGTTGCGGGTGAAGCACTATGCTATCCGAACTGAGCAAAGCTATGTGGACTGGATTAAACGTTATATTTACTTCCACGGCAAGACCCACCCGAAAGATTTGGCTGCACAGGATGTCGAGGCGTTTCTGACGCATCTTGCCGTCGCGGGCAAGGTCTCCGCTTCAACCCAAAACCAAGCGAAATCAGCATTGTTGTTTTTATACCGTGAAGTGTTGGAAATTAAATTGCCTTGGTTGGATAACGTCACACAAGCCAAAGCCCCGAAAAAATTACCCGTCGTCTTAACGGTGAGCGAGGTGCAGGCAGTGTTGTTGCGGTTGCGTGGTTCGCATTTGTTGATCGCTTCGTTGTTGTATGGTGGCGGGATGCGCTTGATGGAGGCGATGCGGCTACGGGTGAAGGATGTGGAGTTTGCGCGGCATGAGATTATTGTGCGTGAGGGCAAAGGCTTTAAAGATAGGGTGACGATGTTGCCCGAATCGATTGTGGCAACTTTGCAAGCACATTTGGTTAAGGTTAAAGCTTTGCATGAAGAAGATCGGGTAGCGGGGTTTGGCGAGGTATATTTGCCTTTCGCACTGGACAAAAAATATCCCAATGCGGGACGTGAGTGGGGCTGGCAATATATTTTTCCGTCCAAAAATTTATCGGTTGACCCGCGCTCTGGCAAAACACGCCGTCATCATCTGGATGAAAAGGGTGTTCAGCGTGCAATGAAACAAGCGGTGCGCGACGCTGAGCTGGTTAAACCCGCAACGCCACACACTTTGCGTCATTCGTTCGCCACGCATTTGCTGCAAGCGGGTTATGACATCCGCACCGTGCAGGAGCTGCTCGGTCACTCGGATGTATCCACCACAATGATCTACACCCATGTGTTGAACAAAGGCGGCAAGGGTGTGATAAGTCCGTTGGATAGGTGATGGGGACTCGATTATAAGTGAAGGACGCTTCTAATACTTAAGGGAATTAAAGGAATTAAAGGGGCCAGGATTATTCAAGGCGTTTGTCATCATAATCCCAATTCCCCTTGTCCTACGTTACTCGCTGGGGATTCGTCATGATTCTTTCGCGGCCTGCCGCGTGGCCTCCCGCTTTTCTCCAGTCATGGCTTCGATCTTTGCATAGAAGCAATAACCCATCAGGGTTTAGATTTATTACCTATACATCTAGACCCGAATGCCTAAACGGTTTAGTTCGTGGCTCGCTTTGGATCACATTCTAACCTTGCTCGTTAGCTCAATTTTAATGAGCGAACAACTCTTGCAGAGTATTGCATAACTCTATTTGAGTGTTTTCATCTATTGAGCCTAATTTTTTTATGAATCGTGTTTTATCAACAGCCCTAATTTGATCTAAAAGTATTAACCCGTTTTTATTTTTGAATTTACATTTAATTCTGCATGGAAAATCAAAACCTTTAGTGGTCATTGGGGCTACTAGAGCAGTTGATAATGCTGCCATTTCATTCGGGGAAATGACAACACAAGGTCTTGTTTTGTTTATTTCTGTGCCTTTGGTTGGATTTAAACTGACAAGCCAAACCTGAAATCGGTTGATGGATGTCATTACCACTCCAGGTCATCATCTGATGTTAATGAGGCATCTAGCCATTCACTGTCTGTTGCATCTAAGCCATTTGTTGCAAGGATTGTTTCTATGGCTTTTTGCCAATTTTCTCTTGGTTTTTTACTTGGAGTAACCAGAATCCCTTGATTTACAACCTGTATATCAAGTTCTTTTCCTTCAAGGTGGGCTTGCTGTATAAGCGATTTAGGAATCCTGATGCCTTGAGAATTACCGATTTTAATTAAATGAGCCATAACAAAATTTTATTAAATAATTGAGCCAAAAAATAATTATAATGTAATTACCTTGGATTGCAATAGTATGGTTGTTCTGATGATTTTTAAGCGCTAACTGTTAAGTCTCACTTCATTCAGCCCAGCCTGCCACGCTGCGATGGGTCAAGTCACAGATAAAATTTGTAACGCAGTTATACTATGCGAAGAGCAATGAGACCATGAGGAGGTGCAGCGATGAAACGACTTAAAACTATTTTTTTAGGGATTCCGCTTCTGCTGTTGCAAGCGTGCGGAACAACTCCGCCACTGGAGGCGAGGCATCAGCCCTCTGGCTTAAATACTCAGTTCAATAGCGGCCAATTGTCGTTTTCGGATTATGTGGCAGATAGCCGCGCCATGATTACAAAAGTACGTTCTGGCAGTAATGGGGCCGAGATGGAAAAAGTGCTCGATGGCAATGCGCCTTTTGAATTAAAGCCGGCAGAGAGTTGCCCAAAAGGACATGAAAAACCCTATCGACGCGGTGTTCTGCTTACCCATGGTTTGACCGATGCACCTTATTCCATGCACGCACTGGCAACTTTTTTTCAGGAAAATTGTTTCCGTGTCATGGCGGTGTTGTTGCCTGGACACGGCACGCAACCGGGGGACTTGCTGGATGTAAGGTGGCAAGAGTGGGCAAAGGCGGAAGCCTATGGTACCGATAAACTCGCTGCCGAGGTTGATGAAATCTATCTGTCAGGGTTTTCTACCGGCGGCACGCTAAGTGTTTACCAGGCATCGAGGGATAATCGTGTACGCGGATTGTTCCTGTTTTCCCCTGCATTCAAAGTTACGCCATTAGCTGCCTTGGCCAATGTACATAAAATTTATAGTTGGTTGATGCCCTCAGCAAAATGGCTCAGCATCATGCCTGACAAGGCTCTTTACCGATACGAATCGTTCCCTAAAAATGCCGCTGCCCAGATATATGCATTGACGCAGGAAGTGCAAGCCCAGCTGCATGAGCATGCGGTAGATATTCCCGTGTTTACTGCTACCAGTCAGGACGACACGACCGTTTATACTTCGGCCACTGTAGATTTTATGGCCCATGCTCGCCACACCTCCAATAAGTTGGTACTTTATACGGTTGACACCACTAAATTTCCTCCCGATATTCCAGTAGAACAAGTGGAGTTGGTAAACAGCGTTTTTCCTGAACAAAAAATCTTAAGTGCTGCACACACGTCGACTACCTTGCCTTTAGATGATGCGTACTACGGAATGATGGGAGAGTATTCAAATTGCACTCACTATTATCCGGATGATATTAAAAAATATGATGCGTGTAATAAAAACCCAGCACAAGATTTGCAGGGCGAGTTAACAGAGGAAAACCTTAAAGCCGGTACGTTACGCCGTTTAATGGTTAACCCGAATTTTTCAACGCTTAAACTTTCCATGAAAAAGTTTATTGATAGCTTGCCATGATCATGGCATAGAGCTGACCGCATCTGGCTTGTGTATGCAGGCGTATTGCTGCCAGGGTTGGCAGCAAGTTTGCGGTAAAATCAGCTCATGGCTTCTGAATTTGATTTAATCCGTCGATTCTTCACCCGCGCCACGCCCGGGGCAGTGTTGGGCGTGGGCGATGATGCTGCGCTTCTGCATGTTGGGAGTGGTATGGAGCTGGCAGTGTCAACCGACATGCTGGTGAGCGGAACGCATTTCTTTCCTGATACGGATCCTTTTTCTCTGGGTTACAAGGCACTGGCAGTCAACCTGTCTGACATGGCGGCGATGGCAGCGCAGCCGCGTTGGGCGACTTTGGCTTTGTCGCTGCCCGAGGTTGATGAGATATGGCTGGAAAAATTCAGCGCGGGGTTGTTTGCGTTGGCAGATGAACATCACGTTGAGCTGATAGGCGGTGACACCACCCGTGGGCCGCTAAATTTGTGCGTCACGATCATGGGTGAAGTACCGCGCGGCGCGGCGCTGCGTCGTTCGGGTGCGCAGGTTGGTGACGATGTCTGGGTGTCCGGTGTATTGGGTGATGCTGCGCTGGCTTTGGCCCATATGCAAGGGCATGTGCAATTGACGGCGAAGGATATTGCAGCCTGTACTTCGGCGTTGCACCAACCCATGCCACGTGTGGCACTTGGGTTGGCACTGCGCGGCGTGGCGCACTGTGCAATCGACATTTCAGATGGCCTGCTGGCCGATCTTGGTCACATCCTGGAATGCTCTAATGCTGGCGCCGAGATTGTATTCGCCGCTTTGCCAGCTTCCAGCGCAATGCAACTATACCTTGAGCAACCACTGGGCAAGCATTGTGTACTGGCCGGGGGCGATGATTATGAGCTTTGTTTTACCGTATCCGTTGCGCATCGTTCCGAAGTGGAGAAAATTGCTGTTAATCTCGAGTTGCGGCTGACACGCATAGGCACCATCACGGCGGAAAAAAAATGCATAGTGCGCGCTGCGGATGGCAGTGTTGTTAACATTGAGGAATTCGGCTATGACCACTTCCGCTGATTGCCGCGTGCAACCTTCGTGGCGCTTTATCTTAAGTCACCCCGCACATTTCCTTTCCTTCGGTTTCGGCAGTGGCCTTTTTCCCAAAGCACCCGGCACGGCGGGCACATTGGTTGCTTTCCCGATGTATTGGGTTCTTGCAGCGCATCTGACTGATGTGCAATTTATCTTAGGGTTGATCGGGGCCTTCGTTGTGGGTGTGTGGGTGTGCGAAAAAACCGGCCAGGCACTGGGTGTGCCAGACCACGGCGGGATGGTGTGGGATGAAATTGTCGCTTTCCTGCTGGTGTTGTTTTTTACACCAGCAGGATTTTTTTGGCAGCTATTGGCATTTTTGCTGTTCCGATTTTTCGACATCGTCAAGCCACCGCCCATCCGTTACTTTGACCAGACATGGCACGGTGGTCTAGGCGTCATGTTCGACGACATTCTCGCGGCTGGCTACGCTCTATTGTGCTTGGCGCTGGTGAAAAGTGTGTTGCTGTGAAGCGCGTCCTTAACAATAGATTTGTCGCTATTCTATTTCTACTGTGTACGCTCAACGTAGCTTACGCTGAAGAATTTTCAGCCAAGGTAATCGGCGTAATAGATGGCGATACAGTGCTCATATTGCGCGACAATATGCCGATTAAAGTGAGGCTGGCTGAGATCGATGCGCCAGAAAAAGCGCAGGCGTTCGGTGAAGAGTCCAAGCAATCGCTAGCCGAGTTGGTGCTAAATAAACAGGTACGTGTGGATAGCCAGGCAATAGATGATTATGGCCGGTTGGTAGCATTAATCAAAGTAGATGAATTGAATGTTAACTACGAACAAGTGCAGCGCGGAATGGCGTGGGCTTCTTCTCGTTCTAACAGGGGTAAAACATTGCTCGTATTGCAGAATGGTGCTATCGAAGCCAAGCGCGGGTTATGGGCGCAGATCGATCCAATCCCACCGAGAAAATGGCGCAAAACACATGCAGTGTCTAGGCCGCAATATGCTGTGAAGAACAATACCTGCGGTAGTAAGCGATATTGTTCACAAATGAATTCTTGCGACGAAGCGAATTTTTATCTGTCACATTGTAATGTGAAGTCTTTGGATAAGAATAACGATGGCGTGCCGTGCGAGAGTTTATGCCGTGCTAAAAAGTAATCGTTTCCCGGCTGCACCCCATTGCATCGCAGCGCAAGGCGTTTCCTGTATCGTGCCAATCTCCCAGTACCCAGCGCTCGCAACTATGGCCGTCCACCGCATGCAGGTGGCGCTTTAGCCGATGCGTGTGCCCATGAATCATGCGCGGATAATGATACTGCCGCAGCATGCTTGCAACTGCATCCAGATTGACGTCCATGATATCTTTATTCTTGTATTTTTTTTCATTCTCGCTACGTGCGCGCAGTTGCATAATGATGGCCTTGCGCTGCGCCAGCGGCTGGGCAAGAAATTTTTGCTGCCATGCGGGTTCATGTACTTGTTTACGGAAATCCTGATAAGCAATATCGTCAGTGCACAGGAGGTCGCCATGGGTGAGCAATGTCGGCGTGCCATATAGGTTAAGCAGCGTGGGGTCGGTTAGCAGCGAGGCGTCGCACGCCTGTGCGAGTTTTTGGCCCATTAACAGATCGCGGTTGCCATGCATGATGTTGACGGCAGTGCCACAAACGGAAAGTGCGTGTAAAGCATCGGTAATCTGGCAATTAAATGGGTCGTCGATGTCATCATCGCCTGCCCAGTATTCGAACAAATCACCGAGGATATAGAGTACCTCGGCTCCAGGCGCAATCTGTTGCATAAAGTGCAGAAATACCTGCAT
Source organism: Candidatus Nitrotoga sp. BS (assembly GCF_927797785.1). Classification (GTDB taxonomy): domain Bacteria; phylum Pseudomonadota; class Gammaproteobacteria; order Burkholderiales; family Gallionellaceae; genus Nitrotoga. The sequence continues at coordinate 32,915 of NZ_CAKMLL010000049.1, forward strand.
GCTGCGCGGTTGCTCCGCGCAAAGGTGCAGGTCAGAGATAATTAAACTGTAGGCCACGGAATGAGAGGAGCCCTCAAGGACTTGAGGGCTCCTCAAAAAATTCAATTTTGCGAGCAGCCGCTATGCGGCGTGCCTGCTTATCTCGTTTTGTCACAACACGGTGCTACCAAAAAAATATCGCATATGTCGCTCAAAAATTTTTGGCGCTTGTCGTGTTATGTCTGAAAGCTTGAATCTTTAGAGACGCCCGCCATTCTTTAAGTTATTCCACTACTTCCGCTTTGGTGAGGATTACATCCTCCAGCGGTACGTTTTGGTGCCCGCCATTATTGCCTGTTTTGACTTTACGGATAGCATCCACCACCTCTGTGCCTGAAACCACTTTCCCGAATACGCAATATCCATATCCTTGTGCATTGGGTGCCGTGTAATCGAGAAAGAGGTTGTCCTTTAAGTTAATGAAAAACTGCGCTGAAGCAGAGTGTGGATCGGAGGTACGCGCCATGGCGATTGTATATTTATCGTTCGTCAAACCATTAGCTGCCTCGTTTCGAATTGGCTTCTTGGTGTCTTTTTCTTTCATGCCGGCCTCGAAGCCACCGCCTTGGATCATGAAGCCATCAATTACGCGATGGAACAACGTATTATCATAAAATCCACTGGTTACGTAGTCGAGAAAATTTTTGACGGTGGCTGGCGCTCTTTCAGCATCCAGTTCGATGGTGATATTACCGTGGTTAGTGTGCAGTTTGACCATATTAATTTTTCCTTTTTGAGCAGAATGTTGTTTAGAAGTGGGCGCTGCTTGTGCCGTGCACAATAGCAGGCAGCTGAGCATCAGTGTAGCTAATAATCCTTGAAATTTCATTTTGTAGTTTCCTCGTAAATGATCTGAAATTGGCTTTTGCACTTTGCCAATTTTCGTTATTGTACTTCTTCCGCTTTTTTGAGAACAACATCTTCTAATGGGACGTTTTCGAGCCCGAAGCGATCACCAGACGGCACCTTGCTGATAGTGTCCACAACTTCCTTGCCACCCACTACCTTGCCAAACACGCAATAGCCAAAACCTTGCTTATCGGATGAGGTGTAATTCAGGGAGTCATTATTCTTCAGGTTAATGAAAAATTGAGACGTGGCGGAGTGAGGGGCGGAGTGACGCGCCATGGCAATAGTATATTTGTCGTTTTTCAGGCCGTTTGCGGCCTCATTCTTTATTGGCGAATTGGGCGTTTTGGGTGCCATTTTTGCAATGCTGCTCATCGCGACTGTTCCCCACGAGAAGTTATAGCCACCCCCTTGGATTACGAAGCCGTCGATCACGCGATGGAAAATAGTCTTGTAGTAATAGCCACTGTTAACATATTCGAGGAAGTTTCTAACAGTGATGGGTGCTTTTTCAGCATCCAGTTCGAGGGTGATTATTCCATAATTTGTGTGTAGCTTAACCATGACCATGCAGAATGCTCCATTGATTATTGAAAGTTGGGACGATTGCCAGCTGATGCGGCGCACCAGCGCACGCAACTAAGCACCTGAGCAGATGATATATGTGGAGTTTCGTAACGCGATCCCTTATATGCTTATGATATTTAGCGACATAGCGTTTCATTTTCCGGTATGTATGAGAATAGGGAGTAAATACGGACATAAGTGCAGAAGCCAAGATCAGTGACTGAGCGGCGCCGACAGCTAGACTGTTGAGCATGTTAAATCATTTTGCAGCACGCTCTGCTTGGATTAGCCATTTATTATTTGATTTTACCAGAAGCATGACTTTGTCGAAGGATGTGTTTAGATAGTCGGAACGATAGAACTGATGAAAAGTAACGATGGCATGATTTTCATCCGGGAAACTGACCTTCTCATTGCTGATATTGATCTCAATATATTTGGGCGCGGTGATACGCACCTTACTGTCGGTTTCCCACTGGTCGCGACTTTCTCCGTTCGGGGTCCTGAAGTCTGCAGCATAGAGATCCAAATATTTTCTGGTATTTTGGGACGACCATACCCCGATCCACTCTTGCAGTGCCTTTAACACTTCAGCGCTACTGCTGGTAGCCAGCTTTTTAATTACTGGAGGTTTGGTGGGCGAAGTAACTTCAGGCACGGCAATAACTGCTTTGGACGGTAAAGGAGCAGTCCCGGAAGAAGCTGCCTGCGGCTTGACTGCATTAACAATAGCGGCATTGGGTTTACTCTCTGCAAACAGATTATTAATCAGAGCCAGTTTAGTCTGTGTGGTGGCATTGTTTCTGTCCAGTTGTAACGCACGCTCATATGCTTGGCTTGCCATTTTAGCGTGGATATCGCCCAAATTATCATGTGCGGTAGCATAGTTCGGATGATTGCGGATAGCCATTTCCAGTGCAACCTTGGCCTTGTCGTATTGACCTTGCCCGGCGTAGAGCACGGCAAGGTTGTTATACGGCTCCGGCAGCTCCGGGTAATCCTCGGTCAGCGATAAGAATATGCTGATAGCATCAGCATTTTTTTGCTGTGCGGTGAGAATTAGCCCTTTCAGGAAGCGTGCCTGTGCATTCTTAGGCTTGTCGGTGAGATAGGAGTCGACCCGCTTCAGCGCTTGCGCGTACTGATTTTGCTTGAACAGCTTATTGATATCCTGGATTTCATTCGCGCCTGCGGTGAGGCTAAAGCACAGTAACAGCGCACCTCCGTATAGTGTTGCGCGTAAGCAAAAACGGTGGAAATTGTCCATTATGTGGTCATTAGATATGAAAGATTTTGTTCGCTTGGGCGTATAAATAATTACGCCACGTCTTTACCAAAATTTCTCTATCAGTCAATCCTGCGTGATCACCACGCGAAATTTATGAAGCATTCAGAATAAATGGATTGCCCAAGTGAACCGGATTCTATCAAATCTGCCCATTTTTTTCACAGCTTATCGTATCAGCTGACAAGGTCATCCGTGCTTCATCTGTTTGAGCAAGGTGATTTTCGGGTAAAATCATTGCTCTTGTCTTGAAAGATCCATCGAATAATGATCAGCCACACACTAGCATCCGCCCCCCATTTCATCCGCAATATTATTGAGGCCGATCTGGCGAGTGGTAAACATTCAGAGATAGTCACACGCTTTCCACCGGAGCCGAATGGATATCTGCATATCGGCCATGCCAAGTCTATTTGCCTGAATTTTGGTTTGGCGCTCGACTATCAGGGCCACTGTAATTTGCGCTTTGACGACACGAATCCAGAAAAAGAAAGCAATGAATATGCACGCGCTATTCAGGAAGACGTTCAATGGTTGGGCTTTCAATGGCAAAGTGAGGTGCGATGGGCGTCTGATTACTTCGAACAGCTTTACGGTTTTGCGGTCGAGTTGATCAAGCAGGGCAAGGCTTATGTGGATGATCTCACAGCTGAGGAAATGCGCGAGTATCGCGGCACGCTCACTCATCCGGGCAAACCCAGTCCTTACCGCGAACGCTCTGTAGCTGAAAACCTTGATCTGTTTCAGCGCATGCGCGCAGGTGAGTTTGTCGATGGCGCCAAGGTGCTGCGCGCCAAGATCGACATGGCTTCTGGCAACATCAACTTGCGCGACCCGGCGATTTACCGCATTCGTCGCGCGCATCACATTCGCACGGGTGATATTTGGTGCATCTATCCGATGTATGACTACACTCACTGTATTTCCGATGCACTGGAAGGTATTACGCATTCGCTATGCACCCTTGAATTTGAAGACCATCGGCCTTTGTATGACTGGGTTTTGGATCAGCTGACTGTACCGTCTCATCCCCGACAAATTGAATTCTCGCGCCTGGAATTACGCTACACCATAACCAGCAAACGCAAGCTGTTGCAACTTGTCACCGAGCAACACGTATCCGGCTGGGATGATCCCCGTATGCCGACCATCATTGGTATGCGCAGACGTGGATACACACCGCAAGGCATCCGCGAATTTACGCGCAGGATTGGTATTTCCAAGAGTGAAAACGTGGTTGATATGACTGTGCTGGAGGCCTGTATCCGCGAAGATTTAGAGGCGCGTGCGGCGCGCGTGATGGCGGTGGTCAAACCGCTGAAAGTCATCATCAGCAATTTTGTGGCGGGTGAGAGCCAATCACGCGAAGCTGGCTTTCATCCAGAGCACCCAGAATTCGGTAGCCGCATGGTGCCGTTCAGCAAAGAGATATGGGTTGAGATTGACGACTTTAGCGAGAACCCGCCCGCGGGCTGGCAGCGTTTGACACCCGGCGGTGAAGTGCGCTTGCGCTACAGTTATGTGATGCGCTGTGACGAAGTCATAAAAGATGACGTCGGTAACGTAATCGAACTTCGCTGCTCTATTGATCAAGATACGCTGGGCAAAAACCCGGCAGGGCGCAAAGTAAAGGGTGTGATCCACTGGCTGTCCGCTGAACACGCACTGCCCGCTGAGATTCGTTTGTATGACCGTCTGTTCACTGTACCGGAACCGGACAACGACAAGACGCGCAATTTCTGCGAATTTATCAACCCTGAGTCGCTGACTGTGGTGCAGGGCTGGGTCGAGCCTGCCGTACGTGATGCAGCACCTGAAACACATTACCAGTTTGAGCGTCTCGGATATTTCTGTACCGATCGTTATGAGCACCAGCCCGGCGGCAAACTGACGTTCAATCGCACCGTGACTCTCAAAGATTCGTGGACAAAAGAACGAAGTTAAGCAGGAGACAGCAATGTATCAGCGCATTGTAGTGGCGATGGATGGTAGCGATACATCCAGTAAGGCTTTGAAAGAAGCATCCAAGCTGGCTCGAGAAATGAGCTCCATAATTTTGCTGCTACATGTGCGTGAGGAAATCCCCATCATGTGGGAGCCCGACGGTATGAATATGGTTCTGATGCAGGATAGCTTGATAGCTGTTATTGATACAGGTAAAGAATTGCTGGAAGCGCATAGAAAAATGCTTACGGAGCAAGACATAAAGGTCGAAACGAAACTGATTGAGACCTATGATGGCCGCATTGGTAGCGTCATCTCAGATGAGGCACAGAAATGGAATGCCGATTTGCTGGTAGTGGGCACGCACGGCCGCAAGGGTATTGCGCATCTGCTGATGGGCAGTGTGGCAGAAGCTGTGGCTCGTAGCGCATCCATGCCTGTTTTGCTGGTGCGAAATAGTTAAACAAAGTTTGCTCTAAGGGTTTTTGATGCTGAAAATTTACAATACGTTAACCCGCGACAAGCAGGACTTTATTCCCATCGAACCCGGCAAGGTTCGAATGTATGTATGCGGCATGACGGTTTATGACTATTGTCATCTCGGTCATGCGCGGGTGATGGTGGTATTCGATATGGTATATCGCTGGCTTAAGGCCAGCGGGCTGGACGTAATCTATGTGCGTAACATCACCGACATTGACGACAAGATTATCAAGCGTGCGGCGGAGAATGCTGAATCTATCCATGCGCTCACGCAGCGTTTCATTGATGCAATGCATGTGGATGAACGTGAGCTAAGCGTTTTGCCACCGGATTTTGAACCACGAGCCACTCAGTACATACCGCAAATGCTGGACATGATCGCCAAGCTGGAAGCTAATGGATTAGCCTATCAAGCCGCTGACGGGGACATGAACTATGCGGTGCGCAAATTTACCAATTACGGCAAATTATCTGGCAAAACGCTGGAGGATTTGCGTGCCGGTGAACGTGTGGAGGTAAATGATGGCAAGCTTGATCCGCTCGATTTCGTGCTGTGGAAACATGCCAAAGAAAGTGAGCCCGAAGAAGTAAAACTGGATTCTCCGTGGGGGAAAGGTCGGCCTGGTTGGCATATTGAATGTTCGGCAATGAGTCTGGCAACGCTGGGTAAGCATTTCGACATTCACGGAGGGGGTGCCGACTTGCAGTTTCCGCACCACGAAAATGAGATTGCTCAAAGTGAGGGCGCACATCAATGCAAATCTGTGAATGTCTGGATGCACAATGGTTTTGTGCGCGTAGACAATGAGAAAATGTCGAAAAGCCTCGGTAATTTTTTCACCATCCGCGAGGTGCTGGACAAATATGATGCGGAAGTCGTGCGCTTTTTTATCCTGCGCGCACACTACCGTAGCCAGCTGAATTATTCCGATGCGCATCTGGACGATGCAAAGCAGTCATTGAACCGCCTATACACGGCATTAAGTAAAATTTCTGTACCTATCGAAACGAATTCAATCGATTGGAACGAGCCGTACTCAAAACGTTTTAAAACGGCAATGGATGATGATTTCAATACGCCGGAAGCGATGGCTGTCCTGTTCGATCTGGCAAGTGAGGTTAATCGCAGTAATTCGTTAGAAACGGCAAAAACACTTAAGGTGTTAGGTGAAGTGCTTGGCCTACTGCAGTGGAATCCTGACGCTTATCTGCAAGGAAGGCATCGTGATGTAAAAACTCATGTGGCCTCCGGTGTACTGATTGCGGGTTCTGCAACAATGGGGGGCACAGCTACAACTGGCTTTATTCCATCGGGTATGTCCAAGAGTGTCCAAGCTCTAATTGCCGAACGAACTGCTGCGAAACAATCAAAAAATTTCGCTGAATCCGACCGCATCCGTAAGGAGCTATTAGAAGCGGGAATTGTGCTGGAAGACTCTGCATCTGGCACCACTTGGCGACGCGCATAGCCAAGGGTTGAGGTGCGTTCGTCAAATTATCGCGCCGCATCAGCTGATCGCGGTAACCGTGTTCTACCCTTCGGTGACAACCCCCTCATCCAATAAATTACAAAAAAATCAATAAGATAAATTAAATATAAATATTATGGAACAAGAAAACGGTTCCGGAAATACAGCCATTGATTATTAATGATATTTTGTAAAAATTGGCCGAATTTAGGGTTTTTAGTGAGGGCGGTGTTTAAAGATGGTTTATAACGGCTCCGGCTCCGAGTTGGCGAGTTGTTGCAGTAATATAGATTGCGCGCATTTCAGTACAGCACGGCGGGGGCGCTTAGCGCGATAATGGCCATTCGAATCCATTTCCCAAGCTTGAACGTTGTCCTGCATATAAGCTTTCAGTCCTTCATCGATCACACGTTGTTTCAGTTTCTTGTCGAGCACGGGAAAACACACCTCTATGCGACGAAAGAAATTGCGATCCATCCAGTCGGCACTACTCAGATAAACGTTGTGTGCCAGATTATCGCGAAAATAGAATATGCGTGTGTGTTCCAAAAAGCGACCAATTATCGAACGTACACGAATATTTTCGGATAGTCCCGGCACACCCGGACGCAGCGCGCATACCCCGCGTACAATAAGATCCACCTTCACGCCGGCCTGCGATGCTTCGTATAGCGCCCTGATGATTTCCGGTTCAAGTAACGCGTTCATTTTGGCGATAATGTGTGCGCGTTTTCCTGCCTTGGTGAGTTTGATTTCATTCTGTATGGCGCGCAAAATCTGGCTGTGCAATGAAAAAGGAGATTGCCACAAATAATTTAATTTGCCGGCTTTACCCAAACCGGTTAGTTGTGTAAACACCTCGTTTACGTCTGCACATATTTGCTCGTCGCACGTGAACAGACCGAAGTCCGTATAAAGTCGGGCAGTACGCGGATGGTAATTTCCGGTGCCCAGATGTACATAGCGGCGCAACTTGCCATCCTCGCGCCGGATCACCATCAGTATCTTGGCATGTGTCTTGTGCCCAACAACGCCATACACCACATGTGCCCCGACCTCTTCCAAACGGCTTGCCCAGTTGATGTTGGCTTCCTCATCAAAACGCGCCATCAATTCAACCACTACTGTCACTTCTTTGCCATGTTGGGCAGCGGCAACAAGTGCTTCCATTAATGCTGAATCCACGCCGGTGCGGTACACGGTCTGTTTGATGGCAACCACACTTGGATCGGCAGCGGCCTGCTGGATAAGATCGATAACAGGTTTGAACGACTGAAAAGGGTGATGCAGTAATATATCCCTCTTGCGAATGACTTTGAACATATCCGCGCCCTTCTTCAGTAAATCGCTAGGTATGCCAGGATCAAAAGCAGGAAACTTCAGGTCATCGCGCGCGACCTGATCTGGAATTCCCATCAGGCGTACTAAATTTACCGGGCCATCTACGCGATACAGATCATCTTGTCCCAGCTCGAAGTGCTGCAACAAATACGCGGCTACCTGCGGCGAGCAATTGTCTGTAACTTCCAAACGCACAGCATTACCGAAATGCCGTTGCGGCAATTCCCCCTGCAAACTGATACGTAGATTTTTCACCTCTTCTTCGTCCACAAACAGATTGCTGTTGCGCGTAACGCGGAACTGGTGGCAGCTCAATACTTCCATTCCTCCAAACAGCTCGCCGACATGAGCGTGCAAGATAGATGAAAGAAATACAAAGCCTTGCGCGCAGCCGCTAATTTCATGCGGCAACAAGATGGTGCGCGGCAACACGCGTGGTGCCTGCACAATAGCCTTGGCAGAGTTGCGCCCGAAAGCATCTTTGCCTACCAGCTCGACAGCAAAATTCAAACTTTTGTTTAATACACGAGGAAAAGGGTGCGATGGATCAAGGCCGATTGGAGTAAGAACAGGCATGACTTCACACAAAAAGAAATGTTTGATCCAGGCACGTTGAGCATCGCTCCAACTAGTGCGGCGCAGGAAACGGATGCCATGCATATCCAACACAGGCAAAATATCGCAGTTCAGTATGCGATATTGTCGCTCGATTAGACGATGCACCTGCTCCCGTACTTGCTTGAGTGTCTGGCGTGCATCCATGCCATCTGGCCCAGCTGTAACACTTTTAAGTTTAACTTGTTCCTTTAACCCGGCGACACGAATTTCAAAAAACTCATCCAAGTTGCTACTGACAATACACAGATATTTCAGTCGTTCCAAAATCGGGATGTTGACATTTTCTGCTTGCGCCAACACGCGCTGATTGAACTCAAGTTGACCTAGCTCACGATTAATAAAATGCGGCGAACGAAAATCTTTACCTGTTGTAGGGTTCATTTATAGTTACCAGGCTGTTGCCGTTAGTTTTCTTTGATTGCCACAGCTTCAGCTGCTGCTATGGCAATCTAGTGGCGTGAATGAACTGTCCCGGACAGATCTTGATCTTCGATACTATAATAATTATGGATCGCTGGCTTGAAATAGTCCAAATCGCAAAAGCACGTTCAAGGCAGCGTATCATTTTACAGCAATCGGCCTATTTGCTCATTGATGGGCACATTGCCAGGAAGCTGTGTGAACGGATTGGCATAACGCGCTGCATTGATCTGTATTTGCGTGATCTCACGCATCAGGTCGTGTCCGGTACTGATGCCAAGATATTTCCCCTGATCTATGATGATATAGCCATTAATCAGGTGGTGGGGACTCCCTTCTGTAATAAGGCGGCTCAAATCCTGCATGCATGGATCCTTTTCCGACAATGGCGGATCAGGAACTTCGACACTTCTGCAGAGAGCGTGGTGGCAGATAACTGCAAGCTATTCGCCAGGCTTTCGCGACAAGGTTTATAGCGCATCAAAGTGGGAAGGTGCGTTTAAAAATGGCATTCATTGCGCGTGGAAGCTCGCGCCAAATCCGGTCAAACAGGATGGAAGAACCAAGGTGGCATATTCGTATGTTTATAACAAAAACAAGTGGTTGATTTATAGCGACTCGTCAAAAATATGCAGCGGTAAGTCCTGAAAATTCGGGTAGTTATGAATGCCCATTTGTTAGCACGATGTTTTAACATGAGAATAATTAATAAAATGCCTAAAAAAATACTGATTCGCTTTGCTGAAATTCGTGATGCTTTAGTTATAACTAAATTTAATCGAGCCATGGCTCTAGAAACAGAACAGAAAGAATTAATACCGGAAGTAGTATCAAAGGGCGTCGATAAACTTTTAAATAATCCCAACCTTGGTTTTTATGTGGTTGCAGAAAGTGACAATGAAGTTATTGGATCACTCATGGTGACTACGGAATGGAGCGATTGGCGAAATGGTATGTTTTGGTGGATTCAAAGTGTCTACGTCGAGCCAAATGAACGCCGAAAAGGGGCTTATACTAAACTTTACAAGTTTATTAAAGAATCTGCGAATAATAATCCTGGTGTTTGCGGATTTCGCCTTTATGTGGCGAAAGAAAATATTCTTGCCCAAAATACGTATGAAGCTCTTGGCATGATAGAAACGGATTACCGGATATACGAAGAGCTAAAACCAGGAACCCGCTTCTGTATGGACTCTATGTAAAAGTGATTCCAGAATCCACTCGCTCAGCAACTAGCAGCCTCCAAGTCAGTCGCACTGGCGAACTCTTCGCGGCGGATGCACTTGTCGGTGGTATCGTGTAAAAGGCGTTCGACCATTTTGAGAAACTGCAACCGCTCTTGATGGCGATGGAGTTAATCGGTACAGACAGCACTTTGCCATTGAGCTTCTCGGTAAAACGCGGGGCGTTAGAAAGCTTGAAGGACTCGGTCCGATGCGGTTTGAGTCCTTCATCGCACTCTTGGGAGTCTTTTCAAGCGTGACACGCACCAGCTCGTTCACGTTGGCCGCTTGGCGCGCCGTGCGTGGCACTCAATGCGCGCAGCATCTTGCATCAAACCGCCCACGCCTGCTGCTCGAAAGCGGGCTCGCAAACACGCCGCAACTCGACGGTCAGCATCAATCTTCTGCGCAATATCCTTGCATACCTTCTGCAGTCAGCAAATCGATTCTGCTATGCATCTGAACACGTACTTCGATTCACTTGCGCTTGCAAAGAATCCGCAGACGCCGATCATCATCGGCACTCAGTTGAACAGGTAAAGGAACACCCATAGCACTGACCTCAGTAAGGCTGGAGGTCTCGTTACTCTCATAAAGGCACCTCTAAAAATCCAATTTTGCGAGCAGCCGCTTTGCGGCTTGCCTGCTTACCCCAATTCGTCACAATACTGCGTTACGAGAAAAAAATTATCGCTACATATCAAATATATGCCGCGCTCAAATTTTTTACTCGCGCCTTGTCTTGTCTAGAAAATTGAATTTTTAGAGGCGCCCATAAGTAGCCGTATTTATGACGTACTACACTAGTGTAGTGAACCGTAATTAACGGAACTAATAACAATGGTGCCTGTCTCAT
>NZ_CAKMLL010000050.1 GCF_927797785.1 Candidatus Nitrotoga sp. BS
GTACCGGAGGGGGTGGTTAGGGGAGTTGAGGGGGAAGAGACACCATCGATTTTCCGACCCTTGAGGGAAGCGTGACCACTCACCTCAAGGCCTGGAGCAAAGGCTCTCGAATACGTGATATCAACAATCAGGTAATCCGCGCCGCGTTCAACAAAATTGACGGATTTTATTTTTGGGGCTGCATATTTTTTGATGGAGTCGCCGGCGGCTTCGCCCAGCAGGTCATCGGTGAGTTTTTTAAACAGATCCCCAAAACCGCCACCTTTGTCGGAATCTTCCGCCGTGTTTACACCCGGACTGGATTCACCATTCTGGCCATAGGCAGTATGCTGCGGTAACACTAGAATAGCGAACAGCACCAGAAAACATATCCCTTTCATATATCCTTTCACGTATTATGTTTTTAACGGAACGGCCAACGGTCGCGGATAGAAAGCAATGGATATCTTTTGAACTCAAAACGGGGACTCACTGGGAATACTTAAGATTGAACCCCCGATTATCTTTGGAACTCCTTTGCTTTCCTTGGTGTATACCATGAATTTTTAAAATTGTCATCCCCCGGGAGGTGGGTTGTTGGAGGTATTCTTTACCCAAGCACAGCAGGAAAAATCCGTTACAGTAAACCGAATTATGTGAAAACGTCTTTTAAAAAATGCCGGATGATTTTACAGAATCAATCATTCAATGTCGCAATTACCTATTGAATTGAGTGTCGGATCGGCATCAGTCATTGAAAAAATGGTCCGTAGAAAATCCAGGTTTACTTGTTAAACGTTTTTATAAACAGGCAGAACTTGACAGTTAGTTGGTTAGACGAAGCCGCTACGCGGAGGAAACCCAAACTGCGATGCCACGATTTATGCTTCCTCTTAGTCCCCTCGTCTTCTGAGGGGTTGATTTTGCACACAATCATGAGGACACGCCAGCATGCGCACAACATTTTCATCGCAATTGCACTTCGACCAACAGTACCAGACATCTCTCAAGCATTTCAAGCTCAAAGGTTTGCAGCCCAAGACCATCGAGGCGTACTCGCGCACCCTACGCCGCATCGGCGCGCGCTTCGATCATCAAATCGACAGCCTGACCGAGGCACAACTGAGGGAGTATTTCACCGAACTGGTGGCGTCGCACGCGTGGAGTACGGTCAAACTCGACCTGTACGGGTTAAAGTTTTACTACCCGTACGTCTTGCGCAAGCCTTGGGTCGCGCCCGGACTGATCAACCCCCCGAGGTGCCAACGCCTGCCGGATGTCGTCACGGTCGACGAGAGTCCGGTGGATATTAATCGCCACGCGCGTGGTCAGTTACCGGGTGTGCTTCTTCACGCTGTATAGCCTGCGCTGCGCCTGGGCGAAGGGCTACGGCTGCAATTGGCGGATATCGATGCGGCACGCGCTCGCGCGCATATCCGCGATACCAAGGGCAACTAGGCTCGCTTCGTTCCGCTGCCGCATGCGACGCTCCTGCTCCTGTGCCGTATTGGCAAACGCATCGCAACCCGTTGTTGCTGTTCCCCAACCACCATTCCGGCAGAAAAGTGGCCGCAACTGCCAGGACGCTGCTGGATCATGACGGTGTGCAAACCACTCTGCACAAAGTGACCGAAGCCTGCGGCCTAAAAAAGAGCACGCCTCACAGTTTGCGCCACAGCTATGCGACCCATCTGATCGATGGCCGGGGTCGACCTGATCGAGGTGCAGAAGTTTCTCGGCCATCACTCCCTACTCACCACCGCCCGCTATACCCACCTGACCGACCAGACCAAACTTCTCGCCATAGAGCGTATCAACGGGAAGTAGCACTTTTGTCAGTCTAACCTCGAAAATCTGGCCAGAACTCGCAGCGAAACAACAGCGATAAGATCAGAATAAAAATGTCACATTGCTACGAGGGAGGCGAGCAACCTTTTAGTCCAATTGTCGAAATGATGATTCTCACCTTCGTTTAAGGCGACACGGATGAGCTCTCTGCGACGGCAAATTTCCCGTTCGAGATCTATGAATTGCCATTCAATTTCGTCTAGCACCACAGCCAATTCGTTGGCAATGTGGTGATCAGTCATTGCGATTTCGATCAGCGACTCCAAACCGCTTGGGTCGAAACCGAATTGAAAAAGTATTGAACGTAAACTTGCCATACGATCGAACATAAACTCCAGCTCTCCAGGCGGGCTATAGTTAGCAGCAGCTGCTAGACCCAGTAAAGCGCGAAACTCATCCCATGTTTCAAATAGTTGTGAAGCCGCCTCGAGCCGAGTTAGCTCAACATTGTTAGTTGCAATGGGGTCAATGGTTATGGGACCGAAGCCTTCCAGTAACAAGGAAAGCAGTTCAGGGCCATATTTTTTGGAATTCAGGCGAATCCAAATGCTCATTCGTTTGCTGTTGCCGAAGCGAGCAAAAATGGAAGCACAGGCATCGGAAATGCTGACGATGCGAGCTACAATGCTGATTTTGTCACCATGCAACCAATAGGGATAACCACTGCCATCCAGTCTCTCATGGTGCTGCAGAATAGCGGTTGAAACAGCTGGGTTAATACCTGCCACTTCACGAACTATAAGACAGCTTATAATTGGATGTGCATAGATGTGGTGACGCTCGATTTCACTGAGGTCGTTTTTTGAGTTCAGCACTTCAGGGTTGATATGAAGCTCTCCCAAGTCATGAAATAGGGCTGCAGATAGCAGATTTTCCATGTCCATTCCTGACAGTTTTATACGGACTGCCAAGTAGTGGGCAATCAGGGTCACAAGCAGAAGGTGTTGGAACAAATCTGGTTGTTGCTCTTTGGCTACGGTGAGCTTGAACGCCATATGTGGTGATAGCACCAACAGAACGACTTCTTGAGGCAGTGCCCGTAAATCCCCATTGAAGGCCGCCAAATATTGCAGGCCGGGATTTTTTTAATGAGAAGGGATACTTCTCTTGCTAGGGAGTCTAGCGTGACTCCATTCTGGACTGTAAGGCTTTGGTCGATCGGTTTACACAGCTTATGCTTTATCAATACTTCACGTAGGTTACTACCTATAATCGTGTTCTCTTTAATTAGTTTGATCCCGCTGGCCGAGTAAATATCCTCAGAGGAAGTAACTTCCTTATGGTCTGACATATCAGTAACTTTGGTCACATAATGCGAGTCTTCCTCGGCAGCTTGATGCGCTATTTCTTCATATACAGTCTTGTCTATAGTTGTCATGTGGCAATACAAGTAAATTCGAGCGTAGTTCGCCGGGATTTTGCCAACTTTTAAAGTTGGCAATCTGTTTTGAATATTTAAAGGGCACTTCTATAAATCCCGTTAGTTTTCACCCGCCATCATCAAATTTCATTTTTTGATGATGTTCCGGTGAGACTTACAATATCTACGGCGGTTTGTTCATTGCCTCCCAGCCGATGTCGGCTATTTTGAGTGGTCACCCCCCTTTTATACCATTGCCTGCGCGACAGGCGCACCCATCCTGTCTAAGTCAAACACTTTCAAACGAATCAGCGTCTCAATGCGCTTTAGGTTGTACGTCAAGCTCATCAAGCCCACCCCCCCTTGGCGCGCGCTGCGCCAATACTGCGCAAGAAGATGCCGCCCATGTCGTTTTCCATCGCACCAAAAACATGCTCGACCCGTGCACGAACGCGCGATTTCTCTGTGTTGCTCAGCGCTTGTGCTTCGGTCAACGGTTTGTTGCGATAGGCACGTTCATGAATCCGGCTCTCGTGCCGACTTCCCTTGAGGCTTTGCGCCTGTTCGTCTGAACGGTAGGCGCTATCTGCCCACACTTCTTTGCCGCCTGTCGCCTCGTCGCGCAGCACCCCATCGAGCACCTGACTGTCATGGTTGCTGGCGGCGGGTCAGGCGGCGGCGGTGATGAGCTTGGTGTCCTGGTCGATGTTGATGGGGTTCTTATAGCCATAGTGGCTTTGACCGCTTTTCTTCGCCCAGCGGGCAATGACGGCGTTGAGCCGCTCCAGCGGGTCGCCTGCTTCAGACAGGCTGGCGTAGCGGTTCTGAAGGTCAAACAGGCCGTTTTGCATGGGATGGGGGGCGTCGAATGGCTGTGTCTATTATAGGCGTGGTGAACTTTCGGCGCTTGTGAAAATCGAGGAGGTTTATAGAGGTGCCCTTATGAAAACTTGACCATTGATATTGCTCTGACGTAAGAACCATATTAGCGCGTACTGATTCAGTACTATATTAACGCACAGGTAATAGATAACTTTCTTCCTAACAGCCTGAAGTATCTGATGCGGAGGTGTGGCCATGCTCTAAGGTACCAGAACGAACTGGTTCGCCCGAATCAACTCGAACCAGGCATTTTGCGGCGCTCCCACTCTTTTTCCAGCGCCTGGATATCGCGCAACCAGTCAATTTTTACTACACTCAGCACTTCGTGTTGATGATCCTCTAACGATTCCTTCATGCCATGGATCTTGGCGAGCTTGGACAGTGTCGTGTCCCTTTGATGCAGAAGATATTCGATGATAGGAATGTACATACCAACGAAACCGGTGAGCCACTCGGCCGACACCGAGTTTTCGCCTTCAATTTGAAAACGGAAACGTTGAATCGCCGCTAAAATAATGGAAGTATTGAGCCAGTGGCCACTAGTCACCCAATGATTTACCGTAAATAAACTTACGGGCAGACCACGACTATCCAGGCTAATAGCAAAAAGATGGGATGGGGCTGTTCGTTGCCATGGATTATTTTCTCCATTAACGTAGCGCCTATTCCCTGAAGCGGTAGCGTGATAGAAAAGATGAAGGTGGCCATGCTCGACCGTTGCATGCCGATGGGAGTGATAAAAAAACTGATAGCCATGACGACGATCCAAGACATCCGGATCGGGATAGCGCTCATCTTCGCGGACTTCCTTACCACTAATCCAGTTTTGCAGTAGCGAACCAAACTTTTGAGTGGCATCGCCCCAAGCATGCACGCTGCGCTGTGCATACTCATAAACGTGTACAAACTCTGTATCACCCATAGCACGCAACATTGATCGGTAACTCACATTACACCCACCAAACCTGCTCCAAAGAAATCTGCTCAAAACACGGATCATTCCGAGGGGGTAGCCCCCCTTTTTTGAATATCAGCTATTCCTTATTATTTTGCTTTGCAGGTCCGATAATAATTTACGCTACTCGCGCCTGATTTAGCGCCGCATTTAGCGCCGCATTTAGCACCACATTTAGCGCCACATTTAGCGCCACATTTAGCACCGCATTTAGCTTGGCTTTTTGATGTGCCACAGCTGCGGTTGCTGTGACACGTCGTCGAGCATCCAGTAGATGCCAATGCAGCAGTTGTAATTACAGCACCAACAATAGACCGCTTGAGAAGCTGAGACAAATTTGCCATGATAATTCTCCTATAAAGATTAAATAAATTGCTACCGTATGAATCCGCTGACAAACTTACAAACGGCACATAGCATATAGAGGCAACGATGTAATTTCGTTACATCTACGAGCATCTTACATGTATTTGGCTCACTGACCAAGACACAAGAACACGTGATTCACACACCGTTCGGACCTACTTCAGACGCCATCCTAACAAGGCAAGTGACTGGTACTGACGCAATATTTACGCCATGAAATCGTTCAGCTGCACTATCTGATTTCCATCTCGGCGCAGATTCGCGACATGATAATATTCAGCAGTGTAAGATGTTTGATCACATGCATGGCGGGCTCTCCTTCGCAGCTTGGTTGCGATGAAAGTGACAATAAATCTGCCGTGCATGTACTTTTTTGGAGCAGATAATAAACCTTATTTTATTGAAATGTAACGCATTTTTAGGAAAAACCTCAGGGTCTGACTTTATTTAACCTGATCTATTGGTTACCGTCGATGACAATTAATGAAAGAAGTATTGGTGTAAAATGTTAGACTTTTTCGCAAGGTGCTCTTAAATAGTGCAATCTAAAACTTCAGCATTAATCCTTAAACTGGATCATCGTTTTAGTGTCGGCAAGCCTTACGCACATTGGACGTTGACTAAATGATATGCGCGCGTTGCGAAAGTTTGAACGTGCGCCGCTCTTCGTGGAAAAAAAACGAAGACCACATGAACCATATCCTTTATGCACCGTACCGTTGCCGTGACTGCAAGCATCGTTTCTTTAAATTCAGTAAAACTTTTAAGCTTTCTCTCACAGCCATCTTGGGTTTGCTTGCCTGCGTAGGATTTTTTGCCACGATTTATCTATTATCCAAACCTGACTCTATTATCGCCGCACCACCTATCGCCCATGAAATAAAGCCAAGCAGAACATTTGTACTCGAGAAAGCCAAACAGGGTAGGGCCGATGATCAATACGCTGCAGGACTCATGTACTTGCCAGGTGGCGACTTCACAGTAAATTACCAGGAAGCGCTAAAGTGGTTTGATTTAGCTGCCAAGCAGGGACATGCAGGGGCGGAATTCAATCTCGGCCTGCTTTATCAAAATGGACATGGCGTCTTGCAGGATTTCACCGCTGCTGCTCAATGGATTGAGAAAGCAGCTCACAAAGGTTACCCTGAAGCTCAACATCACCTTGGAAAACTTTACAAAACTGGTGAAGGAGTCCAACGTGATCTGACGCAGGCTTATGTCTGGTTTAACCTCGCGTCCGCACAAGGCTACCAACCCAGTATTTCTGGACGAAATAATGTAGCAAATCTCATGAGTGCAGCTGAAGTGCTGAAAGCACAAACCTTGTCGCGTAATTTCAAGCTAACACTACCCAATCGCGGTGAAGACAAAAAGCTTGCGGACAACGTCGAAAAGCATATCCAAAAAGATACACCTGAGAGAAGCGCGAAGCAACCTTCACAACTAGACAACGAATTTAACAAAAATGTCTCAAAGTAACCGCCATCGCCACTAAATTCACTTACAAAAATTGCGCTTCAGATTTGAATCTGCCTTACTATTTAATGTGAAGACGCTACTTAAATATATTTCAATGTCTCAGGTTGTTGACAAGCTATAGCCACAATATTTACTGACTTACTGAGGAGGTTCTATGTAAGCAGTAATTTTTTTCGAGTAACGCTGTATTGTGATAAAGCGGGGTAACCAGGCAAGCCGCGAAGCGGCTACTCGCAAAATTTTGATTTTTAGAGGTACTCTTAAGTTATCTACCCCACCTCTCGAACGGCTTGAGCGATGGTTTCCGCCCAGTGCCGCACTTTTTCGCCGTCCTCGCCTTCCACCATGACACGCAACAACGGTTCTGTTCCAGAAGGCCTCAGCAATACTCTGCCACAACCATCGAGCGCCGTTTCAGCAGCCATCACTACTTCACGTATGCTGGCATGTGCAGAGCAATCAGCCCCTCTGGCAACACGTACGTTCAGCAGAATTTGTGGATACAGTGTCAAATCTGAAACAGCCTGAGCCAAGGTCTGCTGGTTAATACGAAGTGCATGCAATACTTGCAGGGCGGAAATAATGCCATCGCCTGTTGTATGCCGATCAAGACAAATGATGTGGCCAGAATTTTCCCCACCCAGTTGCCAACCTTGTTGCAACATTGTTTCCATTACATGACGATCACCTACCTTGGCGCGCGTGAAGGGAACGTCCATACGTTGCATTGCATGCTCGAAAGCCAGATTGGTCATGAGTGTCCCCACCACCCCGCCCTTAAGCGTGCCCTGCATATGACGATGTTTGGCAATAATGTAGAGAAGATGGTCGCCATCGTACAAACATCCATCCGCATCCACCATCACCAGTCGGTCGCCGTCACCGTCAAGGGCGATACCCATATCTGCATGATGATCTTTAACGGCTTGCTGCAAATTGGCCGGAGCAGTCGCGCCATAACCGTCATTGATGTTTATACCATCCGGTTGCACACCGATAGTTACAACGTCCGCGCCCAGCTCGTGGAAAACATGTCGGGCAATGTGATAGCAAGCACCGTGCGCGCAATCCACCACTAATTTCAGACCACGCAGATCTAAATCATAGGGAAAGCTACTCTTGCAGAACTCTATATAACGGCCTGCAGCATCCTGTAAGCGTTTCGCTTTACCCAGCTTAGCCGAAGGCATAGTTTCTATTGATGTTTCCAGCTTTGCTTCGATGGCGTATTCCATTTCATCTGCCAGCTTGCTGCCTTGGCTGGAGAAAAACTTGATGCCATTATCTTCGAACAGATTATGCGAAGCAGAAATCACAATACCTGCCTGCAAACGCAATGCCCGAGTTAGATAAGCCACTGCAGGCGTTGGCACCGGTCCTGCCAGATAAACATCTACCCCGGCAGCAATCAAACCCGCCTGCAAAGCCGATTCAAGCAGGTATCCAGATATACGCGTGTCCTTGCCAATCAGTACTCCTGGATTTTCACCATGTGACAATTGCCAATCTGCAGAAGCAAGTACTTTGCCTGCGGAATAGCCCAAGTGCATTACAAGTTCCGGCGTAATAGGATATTCACCTACCCGTCCGCGTACACCATCCGTACCAAAAAATTTTTTGCTCACAAGTCGACTTCCTTCACCGCGTACAAAATTTTCAAAGCATCTACTGTAGCACGCACATCATGCACGCGCACCATGCATGCCCCTCGCATCACTGCCAGCAACGCTGCTGCAACGCTGGCGTGCACTCGGTGCTCCACGTCTTGCCCAGTAATTGTTCCCAGCATGGATTTACGTGAAATACCGGCTAGTAGAGGCACCCCCAAAACAGAAAACTCATCCAGACGCCTTAACAGGGCGAGATTATGCGCCAAGGTTTTGTCAAAACCAAAACCCGGATCAACCATGATACGTTCCCTAGCGATACCTGCCTTTTGCACGGATACTATACGTGAACGTAAGAATTGAAGCACCTCTGCCACTACATCCTGATAGTGCGACTGCTGAATAGTCTGGGGGAGGCCTTGCTTATGCATTAGACACACCGCTGCATCGCTTGCAGCCACGGCGGCCAGCGAACTCGGTTGCTGCAACGCGTGGATATCATTAATCATGCTTACTCCTGCCACCAATGCCGAGCGCATCACTTCTGGTTTATAGGTATCCACCGAAAGGGGAACCAAGGCACCCTGCAAACCTTCAATCACCGGCATAATACGATCCAACTCTTCCTGCACGCTGATCGGTTGCGCACCAGGACGCGAGGATTCGCCGCCTATATCGAGAATATCAGCGCCTTCTTGAATCAGTTGATGTGCATGAACCAGCGCTGCATCGCGTTGCGAATGATGGCCGCCATCATAGAATGAGTCGGGGGTGACATTGACAATACCCATTACCAAAGTGCGGGATAGATCAAGCTTGAATAAGCCGCAGTGGAGAAGCATATGTCAGGTGAAGAGAAAATAAAAAAGGGAAGTGGAAACATAAAGATGCGCGAAAACATGCACCCCACTCTTCCCCTTAAACTATACTATTCAGCTACTCAAGCTTCTGGCGCTGGCTGAGCGGATGGAGCTTCCGATGCCGTTGGCGCCGCATCCTTAGGCGGCTGCGTATCTTTACTTGACTGGACGACCTTGGGCGGGCGTGGCGGTTTGCCAGCCATAATATCGTCGAGCTGGTCAGAATCCAAAGTTTCAAACTCCAGCAATGCTAGCGCCATCGCTTCGACTTTGTCCCTATTAGCTTCAATCAGTCCCCGAGCCAATGCGTACTGCTGGTCAATAATTCGACGAATTTCTTCATCCACTTTCTGCATGGTCGCTTCTGAAACATTTTTATGGGTAGTCACGGATCGGCCTAGAAATACCTCGCCATCATTTTCGCCGTATACCATGGTTCCCAAAGCTTCCGACATACCCCATTGAGTTACCATGCGACGCGCCATTTCAGTGGCACGCTCAAAGTCATTGGAAGCTCCGGTAGTCATTTGATGCATGAAAATTTCTTCCGCAATACGACCACCAAACAATACCGCAAGCGTATCAAGTATGCGATTCTTGTCCATGCTATAACGGTCTTCTGCTGGCAATTGCATGGTCAACCCCAGTGCACGTCCGCGCGGAATGATGGTGACCTTGTGAACCGGATCAGTTTTGGGTAGCAACTTGGCCACAACAGCATGGCCAGACTCATGATAAGCAGTGTTACGACGCTCCTCCTCAGGCATAACGACTGAGCGTCGTTCCGCACCCATCATGATCTTATCTTTGGCTGCCTCAAAATCGTCCATCTCTACGAATCGCTTGCTACTCCGTGCGGCAAAAAGTGCCGCCTCGTTTACCAAGTTCGCCAAGTCAGCTCCAGACATGCCGGGTGTACCACGCGCCAAAATATCGGCTTTCACATCAGGCGCAACAGGCACTTTACGCATATGCACCGTCAGAATCTGTTCGCGGCCACGAATATCCGGCAACGGTACTACTACTTGGCGATCAAAACGGCCCGGACGCAACAGTGCTGCGTCAAGCACATCGGGACGATTGGTCGCAGCGATTACAATCACGCCGCTAGCTCCTTCAAAACCATCCATTTCTACTAGCAACGCATTCAGAGTTTGTTCGCGCTCATCATTGCCGCCGCCCAAGCCCGCGCCGCGCTGGCGACCGACTGCGTCAATTTCATCAATGAACACAATACACGGCGCCTGTTTTTTTGCCTGCTCGAACATGTCACGCACACGCGCCGCGCCCACACCGACAAACATTTCTACAAAATCAGAACCTGAAATTGAGAAAAATGGCACCTTAGCCTCGCCTGCAATGGCCTTTGCCAGCAGTGTTTTACCGGTACCGGGGCTACCTAGCAACAGCACCCCGCGCGGAATGCGACCACCCAAATTTTGAAATTTGGTTGGGTCGCGCAAGAAATCTACAATCTCGGATACTTCTTCCTTGGCCTCATCGCAGCCTGCCACATCGGAAAAGGTAACACGTTCTTTAGTCTCGTCCAGCATCCGCGCCTTGCTCTTGCCAAAAGAAAAAAGCCCGCCTCCTTTGCCACCTCCTTGCATTTGGCGCATGAAAAAAACCCACACGCCAATGAGTAGCAGCATTGGGAACCACGAAACAAAAATGCTCATCAGAAAAGATTGCTCTTCTTCCGGCTTAGCCTCAATCGCAACACCATTTTTGATCAAGTCGGATACCAACCACAAATCTTGCGGCGCATAGCTGACAATACGCTTACCATCACTAGTAACAGCCTTCAGCATACGTCCTTCGATAATGACCTTAGAGATACTTCCCAGCCTGACTTCTTCCAGAAAGCGCGAGTAATCCATCTGCGTCTGCGAGGTCTGCTGGCGCGTGTTGAATTGATTGAATACGGTCATCAGCACCAACGCCAC
Organism: Candidatus Nitrotoga sp. BS; assembly: GCF_927797785.1. Taxonomy (GTDB): domain Bacteria; phylum Pseudomonadota; class Gammaproteobacteria; order Burkholderiales; family Gallionellaceae; genus Nitrotoga. Next base: position 11,283 of record NZ_CAKMLL010000050.1, read on the forward strand.
GACCATCCAAATTCCAATGCTTTTAAACAAGTTGTTCAAAGTTACTCCTTAAACCAGCGCACAATTGCTACCATGCGTCCATTAGACTACGTCTGACCCGATTACTCAAGGGCATCACTATATACCCATCAATATTGCAATACTGCGTTAATCTATAGGTTCTACCGCTTACATGTTCAAAGCATACTGCGTATTAAGCTTATTTCGCATTTAATATCAACTCAGAAATTTAAACATTTAAAATGTGTTCTCAAGCTTTGAGGTTCCCAAGAGATATAGTTCATTACTTCTGTCGCGCGAAGAATCCGGCTTGCGCGTCACTACACGATCAAAGTAACTGCGCATCAGCTTAATATAATCCTCAAAACCTACGCCTTGAAACACTTTCACCAGAAATGCGCCGCTTGGTTGCAAATGGAATAATGAAAAATCCAGCGCTAGTTCTGCCAAATGCATGGCACGCGCCTGATCGGTCATGTTGACGCCACTAATATTGGGGGACATATCTGAAATTACAAGTCCAATTTTTTTGCCACCTAACTTACCCTCTATTTGCCCCATCACACTCTCTTCGCGGAAATCACCTTGAATAAACTCCACGCCATGTATCGGATGCAATGGTAAAAGATCGACTGCAATTACTTTGCCACCCTCGCCCACCTTGCTGGCAGCGACTTGCGACCAACCGCCTGGGGTCGCACCCAAGTCAACAACCACCATACCACGTTTGAGTAAGTGGTCACGCTCATCAATTTCCAATAATTTGTATGCCGCACGCGAGCGATAACCTTCTTTCTGCGCACGCTGCACATATGAATCATTCACATGTTCATTCATCCACTGTTTGCTACTTTTGGATCGTTTCATCGTTTAAAATGCCAGCCTTATCAGGAGCCAATAAAATTGCTAACACTATCTGTATTACAACGTCAGAACCTCAAAGCACGCGCCCATCCGCTCAAACCCACCGTTATGATTGGATCAGCGGGGCTGACTCCCACTGTACTGGGAGAAATTTCTTGCGCACTGAAGAGCCATGAATTAATAAAAGTCAGGGTTATGAATGAGGATCGAGGAGCTCGCGCGGTTATCTTGGAAGAAATTTGCACGCAATTAAGCGCTGTAGCGGTGCAGCATATTGGCAAAATCCTGGTGGTATACCAACCACAAGAAGATGTGCCCAAGAATAAACCTGCAAAGCACAAAGGTAAACTGCTCAGCAAAAAACAATTGGGGAGCCGCTAAACCTCCCACGATGTGGCCATATGCCCCCCTGGAAGCAGCGAGGTTGCCGCAAGCGAGGAAGGGGCTCACCTTCTTGGGCTACCAACGGTAGCTGAGAAGACTTAAATGTATTGCACATTCACGATCTCATATTCGCGAACTCCGCCTGGAGCTTGAACTTCAGCAACATCTCCGCTGTACTTGCCTATCAGTGCACGCGCAATCGGAGAGCTGATGGAAATCTTGCATTGTCTGATGTCAGCTTCGTCATCTCCAACAATCTGGTAACTCACTACATCGCCGCTTGCGAGATCCTCCAGCTTCACGGTCGCGCCAAACACACAACGACCATCCGCGTTAAGGGTCTTTGGATCTATAACTTGAGCATTACCCAGCTTGCTACCCAACTCTATGATGCGCCCCTCAACAAAACTTTGACGCTCTTTAGCCGCTTCATATTCAGCATTTTCCGACAGGTCACCTTGTGCGCGCGCTTCGGAAATGGCATTTATAACCCACGGGCGATCCACAGCTTTTAAGTGATGTAGTTCGTTACGCAATAGCTCAGCACCTACCACTGTTAATGGAATCTTGCTCATACTGGTTTTCCTTCTACGTTTTTAATGAGTCAGACGCTGATGCTGCGTCTGCAAGTCATACACATTTAATTCAGCGATGTGCTGCATGCCTAGACAAGCTGCACGTGCACCAGCCAACGTGGTGTAATAAGTCACACGTCCCTGCAATGCGGCATGGCGGATTGAATATGAATCTTGCATCGCACTGCGCTTACTGTCCACGGTGTTAACAATCAAGTTAATCTCGCCGTTTTTGATCATATCCACGATGTGCGGACGACCTTCTGCCACTTTGTTCACCACAGTCACCGCAACATCTGCGGCCACTAATGTTTCAGCAGTACCACGCGTAGCTAACACGGTAAAACCCATATCGCGCAGGCTTTTGGCAATTTCCACAGCCCCCAACTTATCTGCACCTCGCACACTGATAAACACCTTGCCGGCAGACGATAGTTTGACTCCTGCCGCCAATTGTGATTTAACAAAGGCTTCGGCAAAGGTATCACCCACACCCATCACCTCCCCTGTGGATTTCATTTCTGGGCCAAGAATGATATCCACACCCGGGAATTTAATAAATGGGAACACCGCTTCCTTGACTGAATAATACGACGGAATAACTTCCTTAGTCACGCCCTGCTGCGCTAAAGTTATACCAACCATGCAACGTGCAGCCACCTTGGCCAACGGAATTCCGGTAGCTTTTGACACGAAGGGTACTGTGCGTGAGGCACGCGGATTTACTTCGAGTACAAATACAGATTCACCCTGAATGGCATACTGTACATTCATCAGGCCGACTACATTCAGTGCTCTAGCCATTGCCTTGGTCTGGCGGCGCAACTCCTCCTGAAGCTTTGACGGCAAACTAAAAGGTGGCAAGGAACAAGCTGAGTCGCCAGAATGTACACCAGCCTCTTCGATGTGTTCCATGATACCGCCGACCAGCACGTCTGTGCCGTCACTTACCGCATCTACATCGACCTCGATCGCGTCATTAAGAAAACGGTCAAGCAAAATCGGCATTCGTTCTGGAAAAATATAAGCGCTCTCTATTGCCTCGCGCATATAACGTTCCAAATCAGGCTGAGTATGAACAATTTCCATGGCACGCCCACCCAACACGTTGCTGGGTCGCATTACCAGCGGGTAGCCAATTGCTTGGGCTGCCAGCACCGCCTGTTCCGGGGAGCTGACCGTGCGATTGGGCGGTTGTTTTAAATCTAATTGCTGCAACATCAGGCGGAACCGCTCACGGTCTTCCGCACAGTCGATCATGTCCGGCGTGGTGCCTATGATAGGCACACCGTTTTTCTCTAATCCACGCGCCAGTTTCAACGGCGTCTGCCCCCCAAACTGCACAATCACGCCGATCGGTTTTTCCACAGCCACAATTTCCAGCACATCTTCTAACGTCAGCGGCTCGAAATACAGACGGTCGGACGTATCATAATCAGTAGACACTGTCTCTGGATTACAATTGACCATAATGGTCTCATACCCATCATCACGCAACGCCAGTGCAGCATGCACACAGCAATAATCAAATTCGATCCCTTGACCAATTCGATTAGGCCCACCACCCAGCACGATAATTTTTTTTCTGGTCGTAGATTGTGCCTCACATTCCTCTTCATAAGTAGAGTACATGTAAGCAGTATCGGTGGCGAATTCGGCGGCACATGTGTCCACCCGCTTGAACACTGGGTGAATACCCAGTGCATGACGGCACGCGCGCACGGCAGCGGCATCACTCCCCAGCAACCTGGCCAAGCGACTATCCGAAAAACCTTTGCGCTTTAATCCTCGCATTTCTGACATACCCAAGCACTGCAGCGTACGGCCTGACAGCGCAACTTCGTGCTTGATCAAGTCTTCGATCTGCGTCAAGAACCAAGGGTCAATTTTGCTCAGATTGAACACATCTTCCAGCGTCATGCCTATGCGAAAAGCATCTCCTACATACCAGATACGATCTGGCCCCGGCGTGCCCAATTCAGCGGCAATTAATTCTTGATCGCTTGTTTTTCCATCTAACCCATCGACACCCACTTCCAGTCCGCGTAGCGCCTTTTGAAACGATTCCTGGAAAGTGCGACCGATTGCCATCACCTCGCCCACAGATTTCATCTGTGTAGTTAAACGGTCATTGGCCTGCGTGAATTTCTCAAAAGCGAAACGCGGAATTTTAGTCACTACGTAATCAATTGTCGGCTCAAATGAAGCCGGAGTTGCCCCACCCGTAATGTCGTTCTTTAACTCGTCCAGCGTATACCCTACCGCCAGTTTCGCCGCCACTTTGGCAATTGGAAAGCCGGTAGCCTTGGATGCAAGCGCCGAAGAGCGCGATACACGCGGATTCATCTCTATTACCACCATATGCCCATTTTCGGGGTTAATGGCGAACTGCACGTTAGAACCACCCGTATCCACGCCAATTTCGCGTAGCACGGCTATACTTGCGTTGCGCATGATCTGATATTCCTTGTCAGTCAGCGTCTGCGCAGGTGCCACAGTGATGGAGTCACCAGTGTGCACACCCATCGGGTCTAAATTTTCAATCGAGCAAATGATTATGCAGTTGTCAGCACGGTCACGCACCACTTCCATTTCAAACTCTTTCCAGCCAAGCAGTGACTCTTCAATCAACAACTCCTTAGTGGGGCTAGCCTCCAAACCGCGTTCACAAATTTCAACGAACTCTTCACGATTATAAGCAATGCCGCCGCCCGAGCCACCCATGGTGAAGGATGGTCGAATAACGGTAGGGAAGCCCATCACCTGCTGCACCTGCAATGCCTCTTCCATGCTATGCGCAATCGCTGAGCGGGCTGATCCCAAACCAATACGCGTCATCGCCTGCTTAAATTTTTCGCGATCTTCCGCCATATCGATAGCTTCGCGCGAGGCGCCTATCATTTCTACGCCATATTTTTCCAGCACACCGTGTTTAGCCAAATCTAGCGCGCAATTCAATGCGGTCTGCCCACCCATGGTAGGCAGAATCGCGTCCGGCCTTTCCTTGATAATGATTTTTTCCACTATCCGCCAAGTGATCGGCTCAATATAGGTAGCATCCGCCATGTTTGGATCGGTCATGATGGTGGCAGGATTCGAGTTCACCAGAATCACGCGATAACCTTCTTCGCGCAGCGCCTTACATGCCTGTACGCCGGAATAATCAAATTCACATGCCTGTCCAATGATAATGGGACCCGCTCCGATGATCAGGATAGATTTTATGTCAGTACGTTTGGGCATATCAGGAACTCTTGCGCATCAGCGCTAAAAAGCGATCAAACAAATAATCCACATCATGTGGGCCGGGGCTTGCTTCGGGATGACCCTGAAAACCAAACGCAGGCTTATCGATCAACTCGAAGCCCTGCAGCGTGCCATCGAACAGAGAAACATGTGTCACTCGCGCATTCGCCGGCAGGGTCGCCGCGTCCACCGCAAATCCGTGGTTCTGACTTGTAATCATCACACGTTTACTCTGTATATCCTGAACAGGATGGTTTGCGCCTCGATGACCAAGCTTCATTTTCACAGTCTGAGCTCCCACTGCCAAGCCAAGAATCTGATGTCCCAGGCAAATACCGAACAACGGCATACCCACGCGTAAAAATTGCTGCGTTGCAGCGATAGCATAATCGCATGGTTCAGGATCACCAGGCCCATTTGGCAATAACACACCATCCGGCTTAAGTGCTAAGACATCTTCGGCGCTGGTCTTAGCAGGTACAACGGTAATCTGGCAGCCGCGTTCGGCCAGTTTGCGCAGAATATTGTGTTTAGTGCCAAAGTCATATGCCACCACATGACACTCAGATTGCACATTACTGCTGTATCCGTCCTTCAAATTCCACTCTCGCTGCGTCCAATCGTAATTTTTTTCACAAGAGACATGCTGCGCCAAATCCATCCCGGCTAGTCCCACAAAGTCACGCGCCGCTTGCCGCGCCGCCTCCACGTCCATATCGGTAGAAATGCAGCCATTCTGAGCACCCTTTCTGCGCAAAATGCGCGTTAGCTTACGGGTGTCAATGTCAGAAATCGCCACTATTTTATTGGCTTTGAGGTAATCGGAAAGTGATTGCGTGCTGCGCCAGTTGCTCACCGTCAAGGACAAATCACGGATCACCAGTCCACTGGCAAACACCTGGCGCGATTCCTCGTCCTCAACATTTACACCCACATTACCAACATGGGGATAAGTCAGGGTAACAATTTGTTTACAGTAAGAAGGGTCCGTAAGAATTTCCTGGTAGCCGGTCATCGAGGTATTGAAAACCACCTCGCCCACGCACATGCCAGAAATGCCAATGGCAGTACCACGAAACACCGTTCCATCGGCAAGCACAAGAATGGCAGGGTTCGTTTGCGACACCAGATATTCTCCAAGGCTAGCTACTAGCCTGAACATTGCATAAATTTACGTGATGATCACGCAAGATTTTGCGATCTGGGAAATACTTTCCATCCCAGCGAACCTTACTTGTTTGATTAGCCAGCCTTGTGAACGAACGGAGCCATACACCCGAAAGAACAAAACCTTGCTTGACAACCAAAAGACCACGCGCTAATTTATGAAACATTCCAGCTAACAGCTTGAATGACATAAAGAAGCGGGACGAACCGATCGTTCATCCCGCCATTGCTATCCAGCAATTATACCTGAGAGCGGAGGGGGTATCAAATGCAAAAACTGTGTTCGTAAATCATGTTGGTAGCCCATCTGGTGAGCTACTCTGGTGTGTATATTTTGTGTCACGGCGTATATGCACTAGTTCACTAGTTCATGCAGAAGGCAGAATGAGGAGGCCGGAATTGAAACGAACCACTGCCGCGTTGCGGCAACTGGCGCCAGATCATCGTAATAGTGTAGCAGTTGAATTGGTCGCGCTGGATGCGCAGCTAGCCAGCGCGACCTCTCGCACAAACAGGTGCACGGTACTGGAGCTGACTATGGCGATCGGTGAAACTATCCAACAACATGATTTGCGGACACAGCCTTATTAATTACCCCCCGCACCGCTGCTGTGAAATTAAGTTCCAATGCAGTTATGTGGCCTTTTTCGGACATTTTTTTCCAAGTCTTGCGAAGAATGTTAAGCAGCTTTTCTTCTTCAAAATAGTTATATTTGTTAACAAAATCTACCAGATAATACTGAAGGAATACCAAGCCAACGACATCTTCCAATATCTGGCTTTCCGGGTTAGTTTTGAGCTTTTCTTTGCGTAGCAGTGCTTGCACGTAAGCAATCATGTCCTCATCGTAGCCTACCTCGCGCATAATTCCACCAGTAATTTCACCGTGGAATTTATACAATTCAATCCGCCAACATTTGTATCCCACCCTACCCATCGGATAATTGTTACGTGGAATTTTCCAGCGACAGATATGCTGGCAACGCGCCGCCAGTTGCAATGCCTCGGAAGCATCAGGCTCATAATCATTAAGCACGGCAGTCATGCGTTTAGAATAGAGCAATTCTTTTGGATAAATCACACCCTCAAAAACATCCTGATTAGGATCCGCAGCGTTAACGGCATCAAATTTAACAAGCGCTTGCTCACAGCGGGAGACATTAGCAATCATGTAGCCATCTTTCACATCTGAGCACAATTGGTAAGCAAAATGATTGTGTGGATATTAATTTTCATCTAGTTGAGACGCCCCACCTATGCACTTACTTCAACCCCAGCACATCCTGCATGTCATACATCCCCGTTGAATTGCCTTGCAAGAAACGGGCGGCGCGTAGCGCACCGAGAGCAAAAGTGGCGCGACTACTAGCCTTGTGAGTAATCTCTATACGTTCGCCTGTGCCTGCAAATAATACAGTGTGGTCTCCCACAATGTCGCCACCACGCACAGTGGCGAAGCCAATGGTTGACGGATCGCGTTCACCAGTTGTGCCTTCACGACCATATACAGCGCATTTAGCAAGGTCGCGCCCTAAAGTTTTTGCAATGACTTCTCCCATACCTAGCGCGGTGCCAGAGGGCGCATCTACTTTATGACGGTGATGCGCTTCGATGATTTCAATATCAAAGCCATGACTTAACACTTTGGATGCCATTTCCAGTAACTTAAAGGTAAGGTTTACACCTACGCTCATATTGGGAGCAAACACGATACCGATTTGCTGCGCTGCAGCACCCAGTTGTGCCTTTTGCTGCGCAGAAAAACCCGTGGTGCCTATCACCATAGGCACGCCAAGTTTCGTACATATATCAAGGTGATGCACCGTTCCTTCTGGGCGAGTAAAATCAATCAATACGTTCGCACCTTGCAAAGCGTCCTCCACATCAGCAGTGATCTTCACGCCACATGTGCTACCAACCAACTCTCCAGCACTCTTCCCTAGCTGCACACTTGAGGCATGCTCCAAAGCCGCATGTAATGTCAAATCATCAGACTGCAATATGCCTTCGAGCAAAGCTTTACCCATTCGCCCGCTACAACCAGCAATTGCGACTTTTATTTTATTCATGGCTACTCCTTAACTATTCTCAGAGCTAATTCGCGCCGACTGGTGGCTCAACTGATACGGGCACGACCACTATAGGCAGCACGGGCATATTGCCATCGTCAATACGAGTTAGGAATTCACCTTCGAAATATAGCGTCATACGTTGCTCCTCAAGCAATTTGGCCTTTTTTTCAAGCCTATACACATAATCCCAACGGTTAGCATGAAAGACGTCATTGACCAGTGGCGTACCAAGGATAGCCTGCACCTGCAATCGCGTCATACCCAACTTGAGTTTATGACGCATCTCTGGAGTAACCATATTTCCTTGATTAATTTCCATCTTGTGCGCAGTGAACGTGGGTAGCTTGGGCATAGTCATTTCGCTGCACGAAACGAGCAACACAGAAACAATAATTAACTTAATGAGCATAGTAAAAACCATTGATAACGGAACTTCAGCATGATACATCAAAGCCACTGCTAGACGGCAGACCGAGTCCAACCTCAAGCATTTCGGCCGCATGTTTGCGTGTGGTATCAGTAATTGTTACTCCGCCCAACATGCGTGCAATTTCCTCGACACGCTCCGCTTGCTGAAGGATAGAGATGGTACTCACAGTGGCACCGTTTCGCATGGACTTACTCACCTGCCATTGAGCATCAGCCATCGCTGCTACCTGCGGTAAATGCGTTACGCACATCACCTGATGACGCTGCCCCAAGCGCTTAAGCAAAGCACCGACGATTTCCGCCACACGCCCGCCTATGCCGCTATCCACCTCATCAAAGATCAGCGTGGGCACGGTAGCTGCCTGACTAGCAGCTACCTGTATCGCCAGACTAATCCGTGATAATTCGCCACCAGAGGCAACTTTTGCCAAACTCCGCAACGGCGAGCCGGGATTGATCGCCACCTGAAATTCGAGCATTTCCAACCCCTGCGCAGTCCCTTCGGCAAGCGGTTTTAGTACCACGGCGAATTTACCACCCTGCATGGCCAGAGTCTGCATTGCAGCAGTAATTTCACACGATAATTTTTCAGCTGCTTTCTGGCGCTCTGCGCCCAATTTTTTCGCAGCAGACAAATAATTTTTAAGTGCGGCAGCTTCTTGCTGCGCCAATATGGCAAGATCAGCATCGCTACCCAGATCATCTAGCCGCGCGACAATACGCTGCAAAGCTTCGAGCAATTGCTCCGGCGTTACCCGATATTTGCGCGATGCATCCACCACCGCTGCCATACGTTGTTCTTGCTCGCGTAATTTTTGCGGATCAGCATCAACTTTCTGTGAGTAATGGCGTAATGCATACACAGCTTCCTGCAAATCGTTTTGGGCGCTTTCCACCATGTTAAGTGCGTCCTGCAATGATTCGTCGAATTCTATGCCCACGCGTAAACGAGCAGTAAGCGCATTCAATTGCGCAAGACAGGCAGTATCAGCTTCACTTAATACTTCCACGCCAAACTGTGCGGTTTCCAGCAGGTCAGTGGCGTGCGACAGTCGCGCATAATCGGCCTGTAATTCTATCCACACTGGCACACTGAAGCTCAGCATCTCCAGCTCCTGCCGCTGGAACAACAGTAATTCACGCTCGCTAGCCACCGCTTCAGCGCTTTGCTCCAACTTTTTATGGCGGCGATGCAACATTTGCCACTCGCGGAATAATCCCGCCTGCTCTTCCACCTTGCTTATCAAGCCGGCATAACCATCCAGCAGATCGCGCTGAGCATCGGGATGTAACAAGGACTGATGCGCATGCTGACCGTGGATATCAAGCAGATACCCACCCGCATCGCGCATTTGCTGCAACGTGGCGCTTCGCCCATTAATAAAACCGCGCGAACGCCCGTTGGCATCCAGCAATCTGCGCAACAGGCATACATTTGTATCACCTACCAACTCTTGCTCGAACAACCAGGATTGCACTTCAGGCAAGTCAGCTATATCGAATTCCGCACTGATTTCGGCACGCTCACAACCGCTACGCACCATGACCGTATCTCCACGCCCGCCCAATGCCAGCGTCAAGGCATCAATCAAGATGGATTTCCCCGCACCGGTCTCGCCGGTGAGTGCGGTGAAGCCGGAAGAAAAATCAAGCTCTAGGAAATCAACGATGACAAAATCGCGGATACTAAGAAATTTCAACATTACAATGTCTTATTCCAGAACAATTTTTCACGCAATGTATGGTAATAGCTATGCCCTACCGGATGCAACAGACAGGCCGGCTGTTTATGACGGCTCACCACCACTTTGTCATTTTCCTGCAAGTCAAAATAAGCGTGACTATCAAAATGTACGCGCGCATCCGAAATGCGGTGCGGCAGAATTTCCAACAGCGATTCGCTTTTAACAACAATAGGACGATTACTTAAAGTATGCGGACAGACAGGAACCAGAACGATAAGGTCAAGTGAAGGATGCAAGATAGGGCCGCCAGCGGATAACGCATATGCTGTTGAGCCCGTAGGGGTCGCTACAATTAAACCATCTGCACGCTGAAGATACAGATACTCACCGTCGATGCGCACCTCAAATTCAACCATGCTGCTGGCATTGCCGCGGTGTAACACTACTTCGTTGAACGCTAATGAATTAAATACTTGCACACCATCGCGCAAGATACATGTAGCCAACAACATGCGCTGCTCAATGACAAAATTACCACCCAGCATAGCGGCTATTGTTTGCTGCATAGTATCAAGCGAAATGTCGGTAAGAAAACCTAGCCGCCCTTGATTCACTCCTACTAGCGGAATACCGAGGGGCGCCAAGGTACGCGCAATGTTCAACATGGTTCCATCGCCGCCCAACACAATTGCCAGATCAACCTCATCCCCCATCGTGTCCAGAGCCATGACACTATAGTCATGCGGCTTTAGGTGCTCGGCCGTGAGACTATCCACCACGACAAAAATATCTTGTTCGGACAGATAGGTAGCCAGCCGCAACAGCGGCTCTGTAATTTCCGGTGCCTTGTATTTTCCAATCAGTGCGACCGTTTTAAAAGGAAATTTCATAGCAAAACTTGGGGCTCTCTATATCTTCTTGGCAACAACCCCTTCAGCATCCTATTTGGATTTAGAATTGATGGAGTGCAGATTCTCATTTAGAGCATAAATTTGTCACAATAAAAACCATGGATGAAATTAAACCTCAACAATAACTTAATTTCAAAGCACGAAGCTCACACCATGCTTATCCGGTTAGCACCCACAATGCCCTGAGCTGAATTGATGCCGAGCAGAGGATCCAATCGATGGACCATAAAATCTATTCGCATAAACCGAGAGTCGACATCCACTCAAAACGCGCTACACCAAGCGACTGCATGAGTCATCAATACGCGACTTATACGCTTGTGTGCGAGAACCGGATAAGCACGGCTCAAACTTCGCAGCCGGATTAGAAAAACACAGTATTGCCACTCTGTATACTATTTGAAGTTCACCAGAACAAATCCAAAGCTATAGAAACGGCCACCAAATAGATTGGCACAATATCCAGATTCAAATCTTCGCAGGTATAGCAAATCGTATTACTAAATGGCCGACTCTATAGCTTGAGACCATCAATTAAACTACGCCCCCTACTATAAACAAATAAAGAGGCTCATCAAGTTTTAGTAAAGGCTAATCATCATTCGCTATTCAAACTCATGCGACTATTTGAATATGTTTAAAATGTCGCGTGACAATTGTTTTGCACAGTCGTACATTTCTAAACACCAATCAAAAATTATCCTTCTGGATTCAATAGCTAACGGTAAAAGAGCCTTAGCAAGATATATATCTTGCTAAGGCTACCCTAATCCAACAACCACTTCACGTTACTTACCTCAATTGCCTGTATTCCTTACGCAAAAAGATAAATAACAAAAGCTTGTACACTATATTTATGGGAGCGTTCTAGCGAGACGGATCCCAACTTTGTGCTCATCACGTCTTACCTCAGCACTTCCCAAACGGTAAGTTGCCGACATAAACAACGAATTGACTTTCCAAGCTCCGCCGCGAATAATTCGTCCAACAGACCTCTCTTGGCCAGTCGTTATTTGCACCCAAGCACTTCCATCCGTTGGCGCACCTTTATAATCATTATGGTATGTATCCTCCGTCCATTCCCATAAATTGCCAAGCATGTCGTACAATCCAAAAGCATTGGGCTTGAAACTGCCGACTGGGGAAGCTAGTCCTCCAATCCAAGGGGAATCACTCCCATCCCACTTGGTGACGCAATCGCTGCAATTAGCATTGTTTTGTCCGACCTCGTTACCCCAATAGCGGGAGGTTGTTGTACCGGCGCGGGCTGCATATTCCCATTCCGCTTCTGATGGCAGACGATAGTTCTTTCCGGTTTTCTCTGACAACCATTTGACGTAGGCTTTTGCATCATGCCAGTTAACACAGGAAACCGGGCTCTTGTCAAACTGGCTGTCGCCCTCAAGGCCTTTACGAAAGTTAAAGTCACCCGAATTGCGGCCAACTCGTTCTTCAACCATGCCCATTTCGTTGACTGCCCAACATGTTCCCGCCTCATATTTAGTCTCGTTCACGAATTCACCATACTGAGCTCGGGTAACTTCGGTTGCACTTAAGGCAAAAGACGGTAGCGTAACCCGATGAACAGGAGCTTCATCACCGTGCTCGGATCCCATGTCAAAACTTCCTGCGGGAATGACAACCATTTCTGGACAGGTTGGGCAATCTTTGAACGTTCCTTTTTTAACCTCAACCTGCTCAGGTTCGCGTCGTTTACCTGCAGCATTAAGTTGCGCCGCACCTAATTGAACCTCGATCTTTTTGATCGCACCATCTCCTGCACGGACTTCTTGTTCAAATATGCGATCACTCCAATCATCAACTTTCTTTTGTACCCGCAACTTATGCGTGCCCTCAGGCACCTGCACGTCCAGCGAACATACGCCCTTGAGTATATTGTCGACAAACACTTCAGCGCCCGTATCATCAATTTTACAGATGACACTCAGCAATGCCCCCTTCTTCGACTCAACCTGTCCCAGGCTCGACTGCGCTGGCCCTTGACGCAAGCCTTTGACGTTACTTTGCGGCGCACCCAATACCACTTCGACCGTTTTGATCACGTTTTCGCCCAAGCGAATTTCTTGCTCAAATACGCGTGCATGGGAAGCATCAACTTCCTTTTGCACCTTCAACTTTAGTTTGCCTTCCTGTACCAGCACGTCCACAGGGCACTCGCCCTTAAATTTGCCATTAACCAACACATCCGCGCCAACGTCATCACCTTTGCAGGTTACGCTCAGCGTGGAGCCAGCCGCGTATACGTCAGAAAACGCCATGAGGGCACCGACTAGTAGGGTTGAAATATAAACTAACTTCATGGTTTCTCCGTTTCAAAAAATGATTGAGGTGAAAATTTTATTCATATTTAAATCTTATACCGCCATTATCTATGGGCACCGTAATGTACCACGGTCAAGTTCATTATTGTCAGGAACCACTAATTGAAAAATGGTTCACAACCTGCAGGATAATTTTGAGGGTGCATTGTATTTTTTAGAAACAATCACCTACAGTGATCTATAACCATACCTACATTCTCGAACAATATGTTTGGCTTGTAACTTCATTTAATAGCTCACCGGTTAAACAAACAATTTTCGTAACTACTCCCTCCTTGAATATATTTCAAAAAGTGCTTCGACAGGTTTTGAGTGTATAAAGTTCGCAATTCGATCCTTACTTATATTTTGCTATAGCAAGACGGTTAAAGCTGTGCATGGCAGCTTCTTGATCCAGTTTTGCTGAGCTGGCATCATCGCGCCATTTCACGGGTTTTATTGGAGCTTATTACTGAGTGTCAAAAAACACCCTGCCAAGCATGTCGTTGGTCAAAATGATAGCAAGCCTGGATATCACCTTGATTCTTAGGCTGTCACAACTTTGCAATGCCCTCAGCTTGATCGCACAGACGATAGCGACATCCGCTAAAGCGCGAAGACTGTATTCAAGCTACTCCAGCAATCTGATGCTGTGGGCAAGACAGCGCCGCCATCACAGTTGACTTTCCTGATGAACAGGCCGTTATGATGACCATGACCTTGAGGCACGTCAAAGCCACCGCCCGGAACAGATGCATTCGCCTTTGCGCCTCATATTAGATTAGCTGAGAATGTATGCTTGATGCGGTTTGCGCAAGCCGGAGGGAAGAGGCTTGCCTTAGCATTTGCGGAGGGGGTAAGCGCCACTATTTGAGTCAAACGGCACAAACATCGAAAAGAATCCACAATTTTTTTACGGCTGGGCAACCGAATGTTTTTCGGCTGATGGCTCGAAGAAAAATTGAGTTAGTGCATGTGATCCCACTTTGACGGCCCACGACCAAAAATTTTTTAAGGGAATAGTTCCGCCTTGATAAAAAGCGAACCCTCTTGATCTTTTTTGGACAAAATAGGAGCATTCTGGTTTAGATGCCAATCAATAGCTAAGTCGGGATCGCTCCATAAAATAGATCGCTCATCTTCAGGCGCCCAATAATTTGTTGTTTTATATAGAAATTCTGCATACTCGCTAAGCACAATGAAGCCATGGGCAAACCCTTCCGGCACCCATAACATCCGTTTGTTTTCTGCTGAAAGAATAACACCCTCCCATAAACCGAAGGTAGGTGATGATTTACGGATATCCACTGCCACATCAAATACCTCTCCTGCCACCACACGAACTAATTTTCCCTGTGGTTGTTTGATTTGATAATGCAGTCCACGTAGCACATGCTGTGCCGATCGGGAGTGGTTATCCTGGACGAAGTTGACGGATAGTCCTGTGAGGCTCTCAAAGACTTTCTGATTGAAACTCTCGAAAAAAAATCCACGCGCATCACCGAACACTTTGGGTTCTATAATTAAAAGATCGGCTATTGCAGTTTTTATAACTTGCATATTTATTAAACTTTCTCTTTTAGAATATCAAGCAGATACCGACCATAGCCATTCTTTGCCAATGGCTCAGCCAACCGTTCCATTTGTTCCATCGTGATATAACCTCGGCGATATGCAACCTCTTCAGGGCAGGCAATTTTCAAGCCTTGACGTTTTTCTAGCGTTTGAATAAATAGTGAAGCCTCCAGCAACGAATCATGCGTCCCGGTATCCAACCATGCGTAGCCACGGCCCATTACCTGCACATCCAGCTTTCCGTCATCGAGGTATATCTGATTGACGGCTGTAATTTCCAATTCACCACGTGTAGAAGGTTTAACGGATTTAGCAATCTCAACTACGTTGGTATCGTAAAAATAAAGACCCGTTACGGCATAATTGGACTTGGGCATGACAGGCTTTTCTTCCAGACTGATTGCGCTACCCGTAGCATCAAATTCAACTACTCCATATCGTTCTGGGTCATGGACATGGTAGGCAAATACAGTGCCGCCCTCTAGCTTGGTTCTGGCGGCTGAAAGCTTTTTTTCAAAGTCATGACCGTGAAAAATATTATCTCCCAACACCAATGAGCAGGAATCATTTCCGATAAAAGACTCGCCTATTATAAACGCTTGAGCGAGCCCATCCGGTGAAGGCTGTATAGCAAAGGAAAAATTCATTCCCCACTGTGAGCCATCCCCTAGCAGCTGTTCGAAACGCGGTATGTCCTGCGGAGTAGAGATGATCAAAACATCCTGAATGCCGGCCAGCATAAGCGTGGTCAGTGGATAGTAAATCATTGGTTTATCATAAACGGGCAATAATTGCTTGGAGATGGATCTGGTAGCTGGGTAAAGTCGGGTGCCGGAGCCACCGGCGAGTATGATGCCTTTCATGATGTTCCCCTGTCACCGTAATTTTGTTGGATCCAATTCTGGTACTCTCCACTAATTACAGCATCAACCCAGTCTGGATTTGTTAGATACCATTCCACTGTTTTACGCAACCCCGTTTCAAAAGTTTCCAGCGGTTTCCAGCCCAGTTCATGGGCAATTTTACCGGCATCTATCGCGTAGCGATGATCATGTCCGAGCCTGTCCTGCACGTAGGTGATAAGGGATGTATGCGGCGTGCCTTGAGGACGGAGCTCATCTAGAATAGCGCAAATTGCATGAACCACTTCCAGATTGGATTTTTCATTCCATCCACCGATATTGTACGTTTCCCCCACTCGGCCCCGCTCTAGTACCAGACGCAAGGCACGCGCATGATCATCCACATACAACCAATCGCGGATGTTGTCGCCCTTGCCATAAATGGGTAGCGGCTTACCATTGCACGCATTCAGAATGATCAACGGAATCAGCTTCTCCGGGAAATGATAAGGGCCGTAATTATTGGAGCAGTTGGTTGTAACCACGGGCAAGCCGAAAGTATGATACCAAGCACGCACCAGATGATCTGAAGACGCTTTGCTTGCCGAGTAAGGTGAGTTTGGCTGGTAAGCGGTATTTTCGGTAAAAAAACCAGTTTCACCTAGGCTACCATATACCTCATCTGTGGAAATATGGTGGAAACGAAAAGCGTTTTTTCGTTCCGTAGAAAGCTCGCTCCAGTATTCCCGTGCTGCTTGCAGGAGGGTGTAAGTGCCAATAATATTAGTTTCAATAAAGGCTGCTGGGCCGGTAATAGATCGATCAACATGGGATTCCGCAGCCAAATGCATCACCGCATCCGGCTGATGTTCATGAAATAGGCTCGCGACTGCAGCAGCATCACAAATATCCACATGTTCGAAGCGGTAGCGGGGATTGTCTGCTACCGATTTCAAAGACTGTAAATTGCCTGCATAGGTCAGCTTATCGACGTTAATAACCGTAGCGTCAGTTTCCGTGATCAATTGGCGAATAACTGCGGAGCCAATAAAGCCGGCACCGCCGGTAATAAGGATTTTATTCATGTCTTGGAGGATTGATATGTCGTTTTAACTTGCATGATTTTACTAGACGTGGCTATCAAGAAAATAGTTTATATGCCGTAACGCTTGCTCTGTAGCGCCACGATGGGTGCGGACAAAATGTAGTCCGGCGTGGCCAATTTTTATCAGTTGATCGGGATGGGCAAGTAAGTTTTGTAAACCTTGCGCTAAGTCAGCTGAATTCCGTATGCGCACGGCTGCTCCGCATTCGACAGCAAGCTGACTGGCTTGCGCGAAATTGTACGTGTGTGGGCCGATAAACACAGGCTTTCCTACTGAACAAGCCTCAATGAGGTTTTGCCCTCCAAATGGCAGCAAACTGCCGCCAATGAAGGCAATGTCGCAGGCGGCATAATAAGCAAACATTTCTCCCATACTATCACCCAATACCACCTGAGTGTCTGGCGCAACCGGACAGTTTTCACTTCTGCGCTGAAATCGAATACCTTGCTGGGTGAGCATCTCAGCCACGTCGTCGAAGCGCTGCGGGTGGCGTGGCACAATAACGGTTAGCAGATAGGCAATATCTACTTGCTTGAGCATTGATATTAACAGCACCTCTTCTCCGGCGCGCGTGCTGGCTAGCAGAAAAACCTTCCTGTCTTTGCCAAACTGGGTACGCATTTCTGCACCCAGTTTCAGCATCACCGATGGAGGTTGAATATCAAATTTCAGATTGCCCATGACAGATACATTATTTGCACCTAATCCAGTTATGCGTTCGGCATCAACTTCGCTTTGCGCAGAAATAGCGCTCAGTTCGTTCAAACCCAATCGTGTCAAATTCGGATAGCGCGCATAACGTGCAGCAGATTTCTCGGATAACCGTGCATTAAGCAGCAACAAGGGAATTTGCATAGTGTGGCAGCTATGGATCAGATTAACCCAGATTTCGGTTTCCATCAAGATTCCGATGCGTGGGCGAAAATGCTGCAAGAAACGTTTGACAGCAAATGGGTAGTCGTAAGGCAAATAAACCCGCAGGACATCATTGCCGTATAACTGTTCACTAGCTACACGGCCGGTCGGGGTGGTGTGTGTAAGCAGCAGTTGATGATGCGGGTAACTTTTCTGCAAACGTTGCACCAAGCTAGCCGCTGCGTGCGTTTCTCCAACTGATACAGTATGCAGCCATATCAACGGCTTATCACTGCGAGCAGAGTAGCGCCCGAAACGCTCGTCAATATGCTGCAAGTACTCACGTTGTTTGCGTGCACGCCAGAGCAGATGGAAAAATATATATGGCAAAAAAAGCCACAGCAAAACAGTATAAGTCCGGCGAGGGTTAAACATAACTAAGCGAATATCATACAACCAGAGTTGATTTGGCAGACCAGCAAGAAATGCGGGCGAATCATCAAGAATGAGGGGAACCATACAAACGGCTTTCATACATCTGCACACCCCGAATTTAGTTTGGGTCTTTCGTGTCAGTGATGATCTCGCGCAATATTTTTTCTATGCAACATTCTTAAAGACAAGCGAAAGCATTTATCCAAATGAAATATTCAGTTATAAATTTAATTGCCACCTTCAATTCATCAATGCAACTGGAAGGGGATTAACTACGTTTATAATCATCGTCAAATCGCACGATATCATCTTCGCCGAGATAAGAGCCAGACTGAACCTCAATCAAATAAAGCGATCCGGTGCCAATATTTTCCAGACGGTGTTTCATGCCAATAGGAATATAAGTGGACTGGTCCTCTTGTAGAAGCAGGATATCCTCGCCTCGAGTCACTTTGGCATAACCGGAAACCACAACCCAATGTTCGGCGCGATGATGGTGTTTCTGCAAAGACAATTTTGCACCGGGCTTTACCATAATGCGCTTGGCCTGGAATCGGTCGCCTATATCGATGCCTTCATAATAGCCCCACGGGCGATAGACACGTCGGTGAATCAGATGCTCGGTGCGTTCAGCCTGCTTAAGATATTCAACGGTATGTTTTACATCCTGGGCAAAGTCTTTATGCATCACCAATACTGCATCGGCAGTTTCCACAATGACCAAATCTCGCACGCCGATAGTTGCCACCATACGACTTTCGGCGCGAACATACGTTTGTGTGGTTTCAGCAGTATAAACATCGCCACGCAAAGCATTGCCTTGCTCATCTTGTGGACTGACATCGTAGAGTGATGCCCATGAACCGATATCGCTCCAGCCGATGTCCACTGTTACCATAGCTGCCGCTTGAGTGTGCTCCATCACTGCATAATCGATAGAATCCGATGGGCAGGAGGCAAAAGCCTTTTCATCCAGACGACAAAAATCCAGATCACTAGTACTATGTTGCCATGCTTGTTGTGCGGCTTGATAAATGTCCGGGCGGTAGCGTTGCAACTCAGTCAGGTAGATGGATGCCTTGAACACGAACATGCCACTGTTCCAAAAAAACTTTCCTGAAGCCACAAATTTTTGAGCCATATCCAAATCTGGTTTTTCCACAAAACGCGCCACCTCAAAACTGTCTTCACCGGCTGCTAGTATTGCTCCCCGTTCAATATAGCCGAACCCTGTAGCGGGTTCATTAGGTGTGATACCGAAGGTCACCAACTTATCTTGTTGTGCCAACGCAAAGGCTGATTGAATCGCCGTGTGAAAGCCTGAAATATCTTGAATAAGGTGATCTGCAGGCAGCACCAACAAAATTGCCTGAGTATTTCTAGCTTGTGCGGCGAGTGCAGCAATAGCCACTGCAGGTGCAGTATTGCGGCCGAATGGCTCAAGCACCTGCAATAAAGGATTAACGCTAACAGCGCGCAATTGTTCGGCTACGAGGAAGCGATGCTCGTTGTTACAGATAACCAATGGCGCAGCGATGCTGGGAAAGTCTTTAAGGCGCAACAATGTTTCCTGAAATAATGTTTGTTCGGAAACTAGCGGCAAAAACTGCTTGGGTAATGCCGCACGAGATAAAGGCCACAAACGGGTGCCAGAACCTCCTGACAAAATAACGGGATAGAGCATAGCGACTTTCAAAAGGTTGTTGACAAACATTTCTGGAGATACTTAGCTTGAATTATAATCCGCAATCCAATATTCAAGGAGTGGGAATCTTGCCCGCTGTAAATTTTTATGAAAGTTGCTAAATAAATGAAGCAGCGCTGACTGCTGGCATCACTGGATTAAACGTTACCTATTTGGCCGATTTCCTGCTGAATTAAAGGTAATATCGTACATGGCATCAAAAGACCACGTCTTCTTATTTAATTTTACCGTCCGATCACCCGGTGAATACCGCAGCCCAAGAGATGAATATTGATATGCACTTACAGTGTGTTGGGATTTACGCAAAGGTTATAAAACCGCATTACCAACGAATTATTTATTTCATATAGACTATACAGATGCAGCGTCATGCACGGATTTTCGCAATATGATAAACCTACTGCTGCTTACAGAAGATCATAGAACACTCTACGCAGGCTTTATTAATATTGGAGATAACGCTTGAAAGTCACCATTGTAGGGTCCGGCTATGTAGGACTAGTCAGTGGCGCATGCCTCGCAGAGGTCGGTAACCATGTCCTTTGCCTTGATCTCGATCCAGCAAAAATACGCATACTGGAAAACGGGGACATTCCCATCCACGAACCTGGCTTAATTGACGTTGTGCGCCGAAACGTCGCTGCTGGCCGCCTCAGCTTCACCACAGACATAGACCGCGCAGTTGCTTATGCCCGTATTCAGTTCATTGCCGTCGGCACTCCACCTGATGAAGACGGCTCCGCTGACCTGCAATATGTTTTGGCAGCGGCCAGAAACATAGGCCGCCGTATGACCAAAGACAAAATAATCGTAGACAAAAGTTCGGTTCCTGTTGGCACCGCCAACAAAGTTAGCGCAGTTATCGCAGATGAGTTGAATAAGCGCGGTATTAAACTTAAATATAGCGTCGTCTCCAACCCCGAATTCCTTAAAGAAGGCGCGGCGATCGAAGATTTCATGCGCCCGGATCGCATCGTCATCGGTGGCGATGATACACACGCCATAAAAAAAATGCGGGAACTATATGCCCCATTTAATCGCAACCATGACCGTATTATTGTCATGGATGTCAAAAGTGCAGAACTGACTAAGTACGCCGCCAATGCCATGCTCGCCACCCGCATTAGCTTCATGAACGAACTGGCCAATGTCGCAGAAAAACTCGGTGCCGACATTGAAATGGTAAGACTAGGTATTGGTTCCGACTCCCGCATCGGCTACCATTTTCTTTACTCAGGCTGCGGCTATGGGGGATCATGTTTCCCTAAAGATGTAAAAGCACTCATCAAAACTGCCAATGACGACGCCGGCATTACCCTTAAAGTACTTAATGCCGTAGAAGCAGTTAACGATGCACAAAAAAAAGTCCTCACAAACAAAATAAAAGCTAGATTTGGCACTAATCTCATTGGAAAAAACTTTGCCATTTGGGGCCTTGCTTTCAAGCCCAACACCGATGACATGCGCGACGCTCCGAGTCGCAAGCTGATTTCAGATTTATTAGAGGCAGGTGCCACCGTTACTGCCTATGACCCGGTAGCCATGCCAGAAGCACAACGAATCTTTAGCACAGACCCCAGAATTTCTTATGCAGACAATCCGCTCACAGCCTGTAAAGATGCGGATGCATTGGTTATCGTCACTGAATGGAAAGAATTCCATAATCCGGACTTCGCAACAATCAAAACCCAGCTCAAAAACCCACTAATCTTCGATGGCCGCAGCATGTATGAGTCGGCTGCAGTAAGTGCACACGGACTGGAGTATTTTCCCATCGGCCGTTAACGGAGATTGATTTTAAATTTGAAATCCATAAAAAAAATAAATATAAAACCCTCTACACTCGTAAACCTCGTCACGTGCCACTAGCTTTGAACCCTGAATCGTTTGTCATTTGCCCCTTGAATCCAAGATTTGCATTGTGGGCCATCACGACTTGGACGGCAGCACGATTTAATGGGCATTCTAATGACACGACTCCCGTGAATTTCCCAACATGAGGCTGAGTGGAAACCTATTTGCAGGATTAGCAAACTCGATCTGGTCGGCGCTGATCGGCTTGGCAGTAGTTCCCTTTTATCTTAAATACCTCGGAATAGAAGCCTATGGTTTGATCGGTTTTTTTGTAACGACTCAGGCACTGCTCTCCCTTCTTGATATGGGATTAGCTCCAACGATTAACCGGGAGGTCGCACGGCACTCGGCATCGGGAAATTTAAAGGAAGCCGGGAAGTTACTACACACACTTGCTATCGTTTATTGGGGAATGGCTGGAATAATTTCTTTGTTGATTGTGTTATTGGCTCCATTGATTACGGAACACTGGCTACAATCGAAATCTCTTTCTCAGCAAACAATCGAACATGCCGTAATATTGATGGGGTTGGTTGTTGCTTGCCGCTGGCCAATTGGATTATATCAAGGTGCCTTGATAGGGGCGCAACGCTTGACAATATCGAGCGGCATCAATATTGCGATGGTGACACTAGGAAGCTTGGGCGCCGTGATGGTGCTTGCCTTTGTGGCGCCGACAATCGAGGCTTTCTTTATTTGGCAAGCTGGGGTCGGGCTCGTTTATGCGACAACTATGCGATGGGCAGCATGGCGGGTAATAGGACGATTAAAGGATATAAGATTCGACATTGATAAGCTAAAACAGATATGGCGGTTTTCTGCAGGCATGAGCGGAGTTGCAGTATCGGGAATCATCCTGATGCAATTGGACAAGGTACTGTTAAGTAGAATACTTAGTTTGGAAGATTTTGGACGTTATGCGCTAGCCGGGGTAGTTGCAAATGGCTTGTATGTATTGCTTACGCCTACTTTTAATATTATTTACCCGCGCCTGTCCGCGCTTGTCGTTATTGGAGATACTGAAAAGCTGATTGAGCTGTATCGGTCAGGGACTCGTTTACTTTTAGCAGCCCTTTTCCCAATAGCAACGGCTATCGCTGTTTTTGCTGAAGAAATACTTGCATTGTGGACCGGAAACTTGTCGTTTGCGTCGAGCATGGCTCCAATAGTTTCGTTACTCTTGATCGGTACCGCGTTAAATGGGGCTATGCATTTTCCTTATGCTTTGCAATTAGCTTTTGGCATGACGCGCTTGCCACTTATGATCAATGTCATATTGGTAATCATTATGATACCGTTGACCATTTTGCTCGCTATGCAGTTCGGGGTTATTGGTGGAGCTACAGCGTGGGCATTATCCAGTTGTATATACTTATTAATTGGTACATTGTTCACGCACCAGACATTATTAAAAGGGCTTGGTTTGAAGTGGTTGTTGTGGGATGTTGGAATGCCACTTTGTTTGTCACTGTTGGTGGTAGGAATTGTGGGAGGCGAAGTTCGCGAGTGGGGGTATTCTAACAACGTGGAATTATTTATCGGGAGTGGATTGGCATTTTTTACTTTTTTGTTAGTCATTTTATTGTCACCGCGTTTAAGGTTCGCTGTGCAAAACAACTTTTTTTCTGATGAGAAAAATCCCATGATTGAGATAAAAGTTAATAAAGCACTTAGAAGGAGATTGTGATGATTATGGAAGTTTTACAAAATAAATTGCAAATAAGCAAAGCACGTCAAGTACTGGCAAACAAAGGGGTATCTCTTGTCGAATCACCCTTGCGATCTCTAATGAGAAAGCTTGGGCTAGTGCGCGGGGTGGCGATAGGAGATATGGTAAAGAGTTGGGATGTACTTGCCACTGTAGATTTTCTTGAGAGCAATGTAAAAAAAAATGAGCCGATACTTGATATTGGGTGCTATGCATCAGAGGTCATTATTGCACTGCACAAACTAGGTTATTCAAATTTAACAGGTGCCGATCTAAATCCTGATTTGCAGAAAATGCCATATCAAAATGATATCCGGTATGAGCTTACCAATTTCATGCACACAAAATTTAAAGATGCCTCATTCCGGGCGATTACATCAATTTCAGTAATTGAACATGGCTTTGATGGGCAATCGTTATTGAAGGAGATGTCACGTCTTTTAAACCCGGGTGGTTATTTTATTGCGTCGTTTGATTATTGGTCAGAGAAAATTGATACGACCGGCAAAAAATTTTTTGACATGGATTGGAAGATTTTTTCAAAGGATGAAATCAGAAATTTCGTCACTGAAGCAGCTGGTTATGGATTATATCCAGTCGGCGAGATGATGCATGACGGTAAAGATAAACCCATTGATTGTGCAGGGAAGCAGTACACCTTTGGATGGTTGGTGCTTACAAAGTTGGTCTAAATATGCGTGTGTTGCTAGTTACAGGCTCCTTTCCGCTAATGAGATGTGGTGTTGGCGATTACACCTACAATTTGGCCGAAGCACTCGCTGTTGATCCGGAAATCCATGTTGGCGTACTTACAAGTATATCTGGTGGGGCAAAGGGTAAGTCCGCTGAAATTGAAATTTTTCCTGTCATCAAGAATTGGAGTCTTTTTGAAGCAGTTAAGGTTATAAAAATCATTCTGCATTGGTCACCAGATATTGTGCACGTTCAATATCCGACTCAAGGTTACGGCAATGGTTTATTGCCTTGGGTGTTGCCGATGATTTCCTACTTAATAGGAAAAAAGGTTGTGCAGACTTGGCACGAAGGGTATAGCAGGCGAAATGCGCCAAAACTTTTTTTAAAGTCAATTGTGCCTGGTGGGTTAGTGTTTGTACGCACACAGTATGAGAAAAATTTGCATCCACATCTTCGTTGGGCCTTATGGAAAAAAAAGACGGTGCTCATACCTAATGCATCGGCTATTCCTCGCGTTGATCTTGACGAGCGGGAAAAGAACATTTTAAAGAAAAAATATTTGAAAAACCAGAAACGGCTGATTGTATTCTTTGGTTTCGTATATCCCCACAAGGGCGTTGAGCTGTTATTTGAAATTGCTGATCCTGCTTCAGATCAAATTGTTATAGCAGGAGAAATTGCCAAGGAAGAGGTTTGTCGGCATGAAATTATGAGGCGAGCTTCGGCTGAATCATGGTCAGAAAAGGTGATTATCACCGGTTTTCTTCCTGCTGCTGATGTGTCGGCGTTGCTGGCAGTTGCGGATGCAGTAATTCTACCTTTTCGAACTGGTGGCGGCGAATGGAATACCTCGATTCATGGAGCGGTGTTAAATGGAGCGTTTGTAATAACAACATCGCTAACCCAAAACGGATATGTTAAAAAGTGTAATGTGTACTTCGCAAAAGTGGATGATATTCAAGAGATGAAGCTGGCTCTCGCTGTTTATGCGGGAATGCGGCGGGAATATCATGCCGATATTGACAGAGATGAATGGCGGCAAATTGCGGACAAGCATCGTATGTTATATGAGGGTCTTCTGTTTGAATAACCTAAAGAACAATGAATAGTAACTCTAACTATCTTAACGGCAACATGGACCTCCCGAAATTATCCATCTGCATTTCAACCTACAACAGAGGGCAATTTATTGGTGAGACACTGGATTCCATCCTTGGTCAGATGGTGTCTGATGTTGAGCTTGTTATTGTGGATGGTGCATCACCGGACAACACTCCTGAAGTGATGGCACAGTATTTGTTGCGTTATCCTGAAATTCGTTATTTCCGTGAGCAAGAAAATTCGGGGGTAGACGGTGACTATGATAAGGCTGTTGGCTATGCAAGGGGAAAATATTGTTGGCTGATGACCGATGACGATTTATTGTATCCCAAGGCTATTTCTCGTGTTCTGGAGTCTATCAATGGAGCATTTGACCTAGTCGTTGTAAATTCAGAAATAAGAAATATTGATTTTTCAAGAGTGCTTAAAACTCGTTTTCTCAAGTTTGCGAGTGACAGGGAATATACAGCAAAGGATGGAGAAAAATTTTTTTCCGAAGTGGGGAATTGTCTTTCATTTATCGGTGGGGTCGTCATTAAACGTAATCTATGGCATGAGCGAGACCGTTCGTCCTATTACGGAACATTATTCATTCATGTCGGCGTCATCTTCCAGCATCCACCTATAAATAGAGTCAAGGTTATTGCGGACCCGCTAATAATTATACGTTATGGCAATGCAATGTGGACATCTCGAGGTTTCGAAATTTGGATGTTCAAATGGCCGCAGTTGATTTGGTCGTTTCCCGACTTCTCAGATCAATCGAAGTCTGTTGTGTGCTCTAAAGAGCCATGGAGGCTAATTAAAAAGCTCATTTTATATAGAGCTACCGGGGGATATGCCATGTCTGAGTATCACCATTTTATTGAAGATAAGACGAAGGGCCTATCTCGTGGGATGTATATGGCAATTGCAATGTTCCCTGCCACCATTGCAAATTTCCTTGCCAGTCTTTACTGTGTTTGTATGAATAGAAATGCCCGTTCAGGACTGTATGAGCTTTCACGTAGTCGGCATGCTACTTGGGCCAGTCGTTTCTTGACCCGATTTCTCTAAAATATACTATGAAAGCAGCCTTAATCACCGGTATAACTGGTCAAGATGGCTCATACATGGCAGAGCTGTTGCTTACAAAAGGCTACCGTGTCATTGGTGCAGTTAGAGATATGCAAAATGCAAAAGAGACGCTCCCTACAGCATTAATGCAGCGTGTTGAGTTGGTCGTGTGGGATATGTTGGATCAATGTCGAATGGCAGAAATATTAGCTGAATATCGCTTAACGGAGATTTATAATTTGGCCGCCTATTCGTCAGGAACAGGAATGTTCAATGATGCTGTCGATATCGGAGAGGTAAATGGGCTAGCGGTTGCTCGTATTTTGGATGCCATTCGCACAGTGGATGCAAACATCCGTTTCTGTCAGGCGTCGAGCAGTGAAATGTTTGGCAATGCACTCGAAAGTCCTCAATTAGAAGCAACGCCATTTCGACCTCGCACTCCATATGGCGCGGCAAAACTTTATGCGCATTCGATGATCCAGATTTACCGCCAGCACTATGGATTATATGGCTGCTCGGCAATCTTGTTCAATCACGAAAGTCCACGCCGTGGGTTAGGCTTTGTAACAAGGAAAATAACACATGCAGTGGCAAAGATTAAACTGGGACTGGTGAATGAGCTTTGCCTGGGAAATCTTGATGCGCGCCGTGATTGGGGATTTGCGGGAGATTACGTGCGCGCAATGTGGCTGATGTTGCAACACCCGGACGCGGATGATTATGTGGTTGCTACTGGTGAAACGCACTCGGTGCGAGAACTTTGTGAAATCGCCTTTGGGCATTTCAATTTGGATTACCGCGACTATGTCCGAGAGGATTCTGCTTCTTATCGTCCCATTGAATCAATACAGCTAGTGGGAAACTCCAAGAAGGCGAGAAATCAGCTTGGCTGGATACCTGAGATAGGATTTCACGAGATGGTTAGCAGAATGGTGGATGCCGATTTGCGTAAGCTCATTGAACAGCCTGGCGCAACAAAGATAGGAGTCAGTTAATGTTCAAAAAAATTGAAAAGTGCAGAATTTGTGGCAATAAACATCTGGAATGTGTGCTCGATTTGGGGGTGCAGATGCTGACCGGGATATTCCCGCGTGAGAAGAGTTCAAAACTTACGGCAGGCCCGCTGCGTTTGGTTAAATGCATAGGTGGGGATGATATCTGTGGGCTATTGCAGCTTGAGCATTCTTACAATTCTGATGAGATGTATGGCGAGAACTATGGTTATCGCTCCGGCCTCAACGCAAGCATGGTAGCTCACCTCAGCAACAAGGTTAAAAAAATCTTGGAGCAGGTTGAATTACACAAAGGCGATCTTGTTATTGATATTGGTAGTAACGACAGTACTACTTTACAGGCATATCCGTCCTCTGGGCTAGATTTGGTAGGCATTGACCCGACGGGAATTAAATTTCACAGCTATTACCCACCGCACATTCAGCTAATTCCAGATTTCTTTTCTTCAGCTTTAGTGAATGAACATTTTCCAAAGAGAAAAGCCAAGGTAGTCACTTCATTCTCAATGTTTTACGATCTGGAAGACCCAACGGATTTTATGCAACAAGTGTATGACATACTTGCTGATGATGGAGTTTGGGTATTTGAACAAAGCTATATGCCGACGATGCTTGAGATGAACTCATATGACACAGTTTGTCATGAGCATGTTGAGTTTTATGCCCTGCGCCAGATCAAATGGATGACTGATAGAGTGGGCTTCAAGATTGTTGATGTAGAGTTCAATGAAGTTAATGGCGGCAGCTTCTCAATCACGGTATCAAAATTGCATGGCGATTTAATACCAGCTCTTTTGGTGAAAAAAATTCTCGATCTCGAACATGCTAATGGGCTAGATACGCTTGCGCCTTATAAAAAATTTGCGGAACGTATTGCTAAAACGAAACATGACTTACTGGCTTTCGTTAGATCAGCTCATGTAAAAAATAAAAAAGTCGCGGCACTCGGTGCATCTACGAAGGGAAATGTATTATTGCAATATTGCGGAGTTACAGGGGAAGATATTGCATTTGTTGGTGAGGTTAACCCAGAAAAATATGGCTGTTATACCCCAGGCACATGGATACCCATCATTCCAGAAGCAGAGTTGCTATCGCAAAAACCGGATTACCTGATCGTGTTGCCATGGCATTTTAGAAAGTTCTTCCAAGAAAATGATAAATACAGAGGAGTAAACTTGGTGTTTCCGCTCCCAAACATCGAAATTGTTAAACGATAAGTGTATCTGTGACGTTTTGAAGTTAAGTGTGGCAATGTAATAATTAACTTATGGGATATAAAAACCCAATATTAATCATTTAGCGTAGGTAAAATCTAAACATTAGAAATAATTTGACGATGACTCAAGTCTAGTATGGCGAGTTTCAGAAGTTCCATACAGGCAATAAAAGATGTAGAAGATACCGGGACACATCTATATGGAAGAGTCCATGATTGAAGCAGGTAGATTTGTCAAGGGTGGAACTAAACGATGACGCCAAAGGTATCCAAACCAAATAAGGTCACAGTGCTACTTTCTACATACAATGGGAGCAAGTATCTTCAGCAGCAACTAAATTCATTGTATGAACAAACCTATCCGAACATTAGGATTTTGGTAAGAGACGATGGATCGTCGGATTCAACAAGAAGCATTTTAGAAAATGAGCAATTAAGTGGGCGCATAGATATATTAAGAGAGCATGAAAACCTGGGCCCAGCCTTGAGTTTCTTTAAGTTACTGCATAATGCTGCGTTAACTGAAACAGAATACATTGCTTTTTGTGATCAAGATGATGTTTGGCAACCTCATAAAATTGAACATGCGGTTACGGCCTTGTTAGTTGTCGCCGATAACCGTCCGGCATTATTTTGCTCCAGGTTAGAAATTGTAGATGAACAATTAAACCATATTGGATTTACCAATACACCAAGAAAAGTTGGCTTTGGCAATGCTTTAGTTGAAAATATTGCTACCGGCTGTACGATGGTACTTAATCGAAAAGCAGTGGAACTTATATGTAAGCACCTTCCAAGTAAAGTGTTGATGCATGATTGGTGGTGCTATTTAGTTCTCTCTTGTTTTGGCGAAATTGTTTTTGATAGTTACTCCAATATTAAATATCGACAGCACGGAAATAATACCATTGGCGCAACCGCGAATATGTTTGATGAATTAAATAGAAAAATGCATAGATTTATTTACAGCGGAAGAGGATTGCTTTGGTTGCAAGCTTGGTTGCAAGCTTCCATTTTTTTAAATCTGTTTGAAAAGAGCATCCCTTTATCTCAAAGATTAACTCTCGATAAATTTATCGCAGCAAAATCATCACTGTGGTGTCGTGTTCAGTTAGTACTATCCCAAGAAATATGGCGGCAAAAATGGTTTGATAATTTGGTCTTGCGGTTAATAATATTTATTAATCGAATCTGAGCTGAAGCGAAAACTGGCGTTTTAATCTGCCGGGAATTGATGTCCTTTCTTAATTTTATTTTTCCCAAAGGGTATGTGTGATTATCGCTCCTCACCAGCGGAACAGACTTTATGGATAAAAGCCTAACAGCGAGGCAAGTTACTCAAGTACGTCAGGTTCGTTATTTTTGATGAACCAAATTGCCGCGAAGCAGCCCCCTGAAATTTCCATTTCTGTTGTCAGTCATGCACAAATTCAGTTGATTGAATGTCTACTGCATGATATCAACCGCCATTGCCGGGCTTCATTGATCGAATTGATACTCACACTTAACCTGGATGAGATACTGCCCTTCGCGGCAGATAGTTTTTCATTTCCAATAAAAATTATTCGCAACCCCATTCCTATGGGATTTGCTACCAATCACAATCAAGCATTTACATACGCAGAGGGACGATTCTTTTGTGTAATGAATCCAGATATCCGGTTGAATAGCGACCCATTTAAAGCTTTGCTTGCGTGCCTACAGGATTCTAAAGTTGGCATGTCTGCGCCGCTCATATTCAATATGAGCGGCAAGATAGAAGACAGCGCCCGCCGTTTCCCGACGCCTCTCAAGATATTTTGCAAAGCATTCGGCAGATGTAAAGGCAGTGATTATCTTGTAGAAAATAGTTCGATATTTCCTGATTGGGTGGGCGGGATGTTCATGTTATTCCCGCGTGACGTATTCAAAGAACTAGGTGGATTTGATCAGCAATACTTTCTTTATTATGAAGACGTAGATTTATGCGCGAGGTTGAGACTCAAGAGTTATGCAGTAATCTTATGTCCTGATGCCAAGGTGATTCACCTTGCTCGTAGGACTAGTCATCACAGCTTCAAGTATTTTCAGTGGCATCTTATGAGCATGATGCGATTTTTTTGTTCTTCTTTGTTTTTAAAAATATTATGGTTGCGTTTGACAAAAGAAAATCCATGAACAAATGTACGGT
Source organism: Candidatus Nitrotoga sp. BS (assembly GCF_927797785.1). Lineage (GTDB taxonomy): Bacteria > Pseudomonadota > Gammaproteobacteria > Burkholderiales > Gallionellaceae > Nitrotoga. The sequence continues at coordinate 42,275 of NZ_CAKMLL010000050.1, forward strand.
AGCGCAATGAAAGCTAATCCAACTTAATTATGCTTAGTCGTAAGCTGTCATCATGAAATTTATGATCTCCGGGGCTGCTGGCTTTGTTGGTAAAGCACTCTGTGCTGAATTGCTGCGTCGAGGACAATCTGTAAGCGCGACAGTACGTTCAAGGAGTTCAGTGATTGAAAAAGCGGAAACCATAATCATTGGCGCTATTGATAGTAAGACGAATTGGGCTGAGGCATTACGCGATGTGGATGTAGTGATTCATCTTGCCGCACGAGTGCATGTAATGCACGAGAGCACTACCGATCCACTGGCGGAGTTTCTTAAGGTCAACCTGCACGGCACTTTAAATCTCGCTCGGCAGGCAGCTTGTTCTGGGGCGAAGCGGCTAGTCTACGTTAGCTCGATCAAGGTGAATGGCGAGCAGACCAGCACAACTCAATCATTTACAGAGTTGGATGAACCCTGCCCACAAGATTTTTACAGTATCTCGAAATGGCAAGCCGAACAAGCGTTGTGGCGCATTACCCAAGAAACCAGCATGGAAATTGTTGTTGTGCGTCCTCCATTGGTATATGGTTCTGGCGTGAAAGGCAACTTTGCACAAATGCTAAAGGTGGCGGCCACACACATTCCTTTGCCATTTGCTTCTGTACATAACCGTCGCAGCTTGATTTACGTTGAAAACCTAGTGGATGCCTTGATAAGCTGTGCAACCCATCCTGTCGCCGCAGGCCAAACTTATTTAGTATGTGATGGTGAGGATGTTTCCACCCCAGATTTATTGCGCCAATTAAGAGGCGCGACGAAATGTCCGGCACGCCTATTTCCGTTCCCGTCAAGCTGGTTAGGTAAGCTGGGCAAGTTATTCGGCAAATCTAAACAAGTCGAACGGTTACTCGGCTCGTTGCAGGTCGATAGTGGTAAAATCCGCCGTGATTTAAAGTGGGTTCCTCCTTATACTTTGCATCAGGGGCTGCAAGCGACTGCAGAGTCGCACCGACGCTTAGGTAAGAAAAGCTAATACATATGTTACTTATGTTGCTATCAATTGTTGAAAAAAGTATACCAACATAGCCGAGGGTTTGTTAAGCAACTTTCCATACGGTAACCACCTCGCATGAAAGTAGATTGCGCGGAAATTATCAATTTTGTTATAGAGTAACGTTCCCATGTCGCATTTCGCTCCTATGATCGCAGCACTAATCACGATGTTGGTGATTACTATTATTGTATTTAGTAAAACCGGTAAAAAAATTCAAGATATCCCCAATGAGCGCTCATTGCATGAGACACCAATTCCGCGCGTTGGCGGAGTAGGATTGATGGCAGGACTCCTGTCTGCCTGGGGATTAATGGTGATGTCCTTAGCTTGGTGGGTGGTATTGCCCATGCTTTTACTGTTTGCTGTTTCTTTACTAGATGACGTACGCGGCCTGCCAGTAAGACAACGCTTGTTAGCGCACATCACTGCTGCTGCGATTCTGGTGCTCGGCTCGGGTTTGCTGGCGCAGGGTATTGCAACGACTTTACTCGTGATGCTGTGCGTAGTTTGGATGACAAATTTATTCAATTTCATGGATGGATCAGATGGTTTGGCTGGAGGTATGGCGTTTTTCGGTTTCACCATGTATGGCGTAGCAGCGCTGATGCATGGTGCAGATACTCAGGCCATGCTAAATTTCTCAATAGGTGCCGCTGGCTTGGGATTGCTTTATTACAATTTTTATCCGGCTCAAGTTTTCATGGGTGATGCAGGCTCCATTCCTCTTGGTTTTTTATCTGCCGCGATGGGATTGTGGGGCTGGCAACAGGAACTATGGCCTGGATGGTTTCCGTTGTTGGTATTCTCTCCTTTCATCATAGATGCTAGTGTCACCTTGCTGAAACGCATGTTGCGTCGTGAAAAAATCTCTCAAGCACATCGCGAACATTATTATCAACGCTTGGTGCAGATCGGTTGGGGGCATCGTAATGTCGCATTTTTTGAATATACTCTGATGCTTGCGGTGGGCGCATCTGCCGTTTGGTATTTGAGTCAGTCCACCGAATGGCCATGGCTTCTGTTCCTGATATGGGGTGGTGTGTATGGTGGGCTAATGCTGATCTTAGATAATCGTTGGAAAGCATTTCAGCGAAGCCAGCGTGGCTAAACTAGATTCACGTACCCTGCTGGCCATGTTGCATGACCTCGTGGCGGCCGCATTTGCCTGGAGCTTAGCTTATCTGTTGCGCTTCAATTTCGAACCACCACCACACTTCATTAATGAGATGCTGCACACCCTGATCTGGGTAGTGCCATTGCAAGGTATCGTTTTCTGGCGCTTTGGCTTATATCGTGGCCTATGGCGCTATGCCAGTGTAACTGACTTGCGCCGAATTTTTTTGGCGGTGCTGATGGCTGCCTCATTGATTCCCTTGGTGATATGGATGTTTCGTATCAATGCCGTAATTCCTCGCTCGGTACTGGTGATTAACCCTGCGCTCTTGCTACTTGTAATGGGCGGAAGCCGTTTTATTTACCGTCTCTGGAAAGAGCATGGCTTGTATAGCAATCTTAAATTAAATGTAGAACCAGTACTCGTGTTAGGAGCGGGCGATGCAGCCGTAGGCTTGTCCAAGGAACTGGCTCGTAGCCGCGATTGGCGGCTGGTGGGTTTTCTGGACGACAATGTTGATAAGCATGGGCGTATCCTCAATGGGATCAAGGTGCTAGGCGCGCTGGATAGCCTGCCGCAGTGGGCGGAACGCATAAGTGTAAAGCAAGCCATTATTGCCATGCCATCGACCTCACACCAAGTGCGCAAGCGTGCGGTTGAAATTTGCAATCAGGCCAGCGTCAAGGTACTAACGGTGCCGTCATTCGATGATCTGCTAAGTGGGCGTATTGCCATTTCGCAATTGCGTGCCGTGGAGCTGGATGACTTGCTGGGGCGCGATCCGGTTCAATTGGATGCGGCCGGGCTGCACGAATTATTCACCGGAAAAACCGTGCTGGTAACAGGTGCCGGCGGATCCATCGGCTCTGAATTATGTCGCCAGATCATACAATTCAAACCGCGTATTTTAGTGATGTTCGAGTTGAGTGAATTTGCACTGTATAACATGGAACAGGAGCTGGTCGCGAAATTTGATGACCTGGAAATTGTTTGCCTGATTGGCGATGTACGTGATACTGCCCGTCTTGATCAAGTCTTTTCTGAGTATAAGCCGGCGATGGTTTTTCACGCAGCCGCATACAAGCATGTTCCCCTCATGGAGCAACATAACACTTGGCAGGCGATACGCAATAACGTGCTAGGCACATGGTCGGTCGCCACAGCTGCACAGCGTCATGATGTAGCGAAATTTGTATTAATCTCTACCGATAAAGCAGTCAACCCAACCAATGTGATGGGGGCGAGTAAACGTCTGGCAGAAATGGTATGTCAGGGATTGCAGCAACCTAGCGGAACGCGCTTCATAATGGTGCGTTTCGGCAACGTTCTCGGCAGCACTGGTAGCGTCATTCCAAAGTTCCGCGAACAGATTGCGAAGGGTGGACCAATTACTGTCACACATCCGGACATTACACGCTATTTCATGTCGATTCCGGAAGCTGCGCAATTAGTATTGCAGGCCAGTTTAATGGGCAAAGGCGGAGAAATATTTGTATTGGACATGGGCGACCCGGTAAAAATTGTTGATCTGGCGAATGACCTTATTCGTCTTTCCGGCCTAAGCAAGGATGATATCCGGATTGAATTCATTGGCCTGCGCTTGGGTGAAAAGCTGTATGAGGAATTGCTGGCTGACAATGAGCACACTTTACCCACACCTCATATAAAATTGCGCATCGCACAGGCTCGTGAAGTGAACGCAGCATGGTTGGGAAATTTATTGATTTGGTTCAATACCGACGCTACACAGGACGATGCAGAAGTTAAACATGCCTTGACACAATGGGTACCAGAATATTGCCCAGATTTTAATGGTGAAAAAAAACCAATATGACACTAAATGCAACTCGCCACGAATTTACTGTAAATATTCGGCATATAATCCTCCGAGCTTACATCCATAGTGCACAGAAAATTCAAAAACTGACTGTTCGCGAATAATGGCAACCTACGCGGTAGGAGACATACAGGGGTGTTACACCGAGCTTTTGCGGTTGCTGGAGAAGATATGCTTCGACCCAGCAATAGATAGGCTATGGCTGGTAGGTGATTTGGTGAATCGCGGGCCGGATTCGGTGAACGTACTGCGTCTAATAAAATCGTTAGGTGATGCCGCCATCACCGTGCTGGGTAACCATGATCTACACTTGCTTGCAATAGCTGAAGGCGCAGCCAAATTACACCGTAGCGACACACTACATGACATTCTTGACGCGCCCGACAGAGACGAATTGCTAACCTGGCTACGTGCGCAGCGTCTGCTATATGTAGAGGGTGATTTCGTCCTGGTACATGCCGGGTTGCTGCCGAACTGGACGGTGGACCAGGCACAACAATTGGCGCATGAAGTAGAGGCTACATTAGTGGGTAAACACTACCACGATTTTCTCGTGTACATGTATGGCAACAATCCTGACCATTGGGAAGATGGCCTTTGCGGTTACGAGCGCCTGCGCGTCATTACTAATGCTTGCACGCGCATGCGCGTTTGTACCCCGAACGGTGAAATGGAATTCAAATTTAAGGGGGAGGTGCACAATATACCCGAGGGATACATGCCGTGGTTTGATGTGCCAGGGCGCGCCAGCGCCAATGCAACATTAGTATGCGGACATTGGTCGGCACTAGGGTTGAAAGTTACCCCTCAAATCATTGCGCTCGACACCGGTTGTTTGTGGGGCGGCACACTTACCGCCATCCGCCTTGAAGATCGTGAGCTGTTTCAGATACCATGCGAACTCAAACCGATGACAATGCCATAGCAGCAATTGTAATTTTTATAACTTTAAAGTTGGAGTCTCGAAAAAGCCTAAGGGATAGTTTTAAAATTGTCGCGTTTAAAAATAGTAACCTAATTTACGGTGGTTAAACTTCAACTGCGTTTAGCCGATTACCTGAAGAGCTAAAAGCTACATTATTAACGTTTATTTGAAACAAAAAAAGACGTTTATTATAATAATTTACATAAAAATCAAATTGTTAACAAATTTTTACTAGTGTCTGTTATGATGTCTGTCATTAAAATAATGGACAGGAGGAGCGGGGTTTTACTCCGCCCTATGAATATCAGTAGTAATCGTTTACTTACATATATATCTTCCACTGAAATTAGTACAAGCAAACTAAATTGGGGATATTCCTTAGTAGAGAACTTATTTTGTTATCTGCTCTCCCGTCTATTCACCGTTCGAGTTATCGTCATCTTTTTGGTGTTCGGAAAAAAACGTAGCGGCGGAATGGAATTGCTGCTCTTGTTAATTTACAAGACTGTAGCAAATTCAATTACTCGGGCATTATGTTTCCGTCCATCTCTCATTTGGCAATCCCTCAGCCAAAGCAGCCGTTCCGTTATTTGCAAGTCATCTCCTCATTACCATTCTTTCGAATAATCTCATGGATATACTGTTCCTGATAACCCTAATTTTGCTAAACGGGATCTTCGCCATGTCGGAGCTTGCCCTTGTGACTTCTCGACACTCACGCCTAGCACGTCTAGCGGCAGACGGCGACGCCTCGGCAGAAGTGGCGATACGTCTGGGTGAAAATCCAACACGTTTCCTTTCCGCCATTCAGATCGGAATCACCTCAATCGGCATCCTGAATGGTATCGTTGGCGAGGCGGTATTTGCTTCCCCGTTTGCAGCATGGCTGCAAACGCTCGGCGTTAGTCAACGCCCAAGCGAGCTGGGCGCAACCGTTTTGGTTGTTGTGGTGATTACCTATCTATCCATTGTAATCGGCGAACTAGTACCCAAACGCATCGCTCAATTTAACCCGGAAGGGATTGCGCGCCTAGTGGCCAGACCCATCCACATCTTGGCATTAATTACGCACCCGTTCGTAAAATTACTGTCGACATCTACTGATGCTGTTCTGAAAATGATGGGAATGAGTCAGCAAGTGGAACGTAGCTTAACGGAAGAAGAAATTCACGCAATGCTGGAAGAAGGTTCCGAAGCAGGAATTATTGAGCGGCACGAACATGATATGGTTCGCAACGTTTTCCGCCTGGATGAACGACAAGTTGGCTCCCTCATGATCCCTCGAGCGGATATAGAATATCTGGATATCAACCAGCCATTGGAGGCCAATCTCTTACGGATAGCAGAATCTGATCATTCACGCTTCCCAGTTTGCCGGGGTAGCTTGAGCGACCTGCTGGGAGTGACCTCCTTCAAGCAACTGTTCAGCCAGACAATTAATGGTGGGCGACCCGATCTGACCGCACAGGTAAACCCATGCGTTTTCGTGACCGAATCGTTAACTGGATTGGAACTTCTGGCTCAATTCCAAGCGTCAGGTACTCACATGGTTTTCGTCATAGATGAGTATGGCGAGGTTCAGGGCTTGGTCACCCTTCAGGATGTATTGGAAGCGGTTACTGGCGAATTCATATCGCTCGATAATACGGATCGTTGGGCGGTTCAGCGCGAAGACGGTTCGTGGTTACTGGATGGAATGATTCCAGTGCCCGAGTTGAAAGATGAATTAGAGTTGAAGTCTGTTCCTGAAGAAGATAAGGGTCGATACCATACGCTTAGCGGCATGATGATGTGGTTGCTTGGACGACCGCCTAATGTGGCTGACGTCGTAGTGTGGGAACAATGGCGGTTGGAGGTTATTGATCTTGACGGAAAACGAATTGACAAGGTACTCGCAAGCCGTTTATCAGAATCAACCCAGGTTTCGGGCGCTAGCGAAGTGCAACCCAATACCGAGCTATCGGATTAAAGAGCTGGCTTCAATTATTTTACGATATAGCCTTGACGCTTGCCAGTTAACAAATTCCCTGATTAGACAAAATGTTCAGCCGCGCAATTTCATCATCCGTAAATTTGAAAAAACATTTGAAACTGCACGTCTCTGATCCAACTTTCACATCACCATTCGCCGAAATGAGCATATCTTGCTCCTCATTCAAACTTGTCGATTACGCTGGCTAAGCTTCATGGCTAATCAGGACATGTTTTATTTATAACACTAATAAATCATATAATTAGGCATAACTATGTTGCTAATGATAGACAACTACGACTCCTTCACCTACAATTTGGTGCAATATTTCGCCGAGCTAGGCGCAGATGTGCTTGTGCATCGCAATGACGAGATTACACTGGAACAGATTGAGACGCTACAACCGCAGTGTATCGTGGTTTCACCAGGGCCATGCACGCCCAACGAAGCAGGAATTTCGGTCGCTACCATTCAACGCTTCGCCGGCCGCATCCCCCTTCTTGGGGTGTGCCTCGGCCATCAGAGCATCGGCCAGTCATTCGGTGGAAAGATAGTTCATGCCAAACAACTAATGCACGGCAAAACATCAGCCATCTTTCACAACAACAGTAGTGTTTTCAAAGGCCTGCCAAACCCACTCACCGCTACACGCTACCATTCGTTGGTGATCGAACGAGCCACCCTGCCCGACTGTCTGGAAATTACTGCATGGACTGAAGACGGCGAAATCATGGGAGTACGTCACAAAACAATGGCGATAGAAGGGGTGCAATTTCATCCGGAATCCATTCTCACTGAATATGGTCACGAGCTACTTGCTAATTTTTTGCGCGGTGAACGTTAATGAACTACGCCAGCCTACTCAATCGCTTGCTTAAGCGTGAAGACTTGCCGCATAACGATATGCTCGAGTTGATGCGGAACATTATGGGCGGGAAGCTGACTCCAGCTCAAATCGCAGCAGTTTTGGTCGCATTAAACATGAAGGGAGAGACTGTCGGCGAGATTGCGGCGGCAGCGCAGGTAATGCGCGAGCTGTCGAACAAAGTGACGGTGCAGGATGATAAGCATTTGATTGATACCTGCGGCACTGGCGGTGATGGTGCGCAGACCTTTAACATTTCCACAGCCAGTGCGCTGGTCGCTGCGGCAGCGGGAGCGCGCGTAGCCAAACATGGCGGACGTTCCGTTTCCAGCACCTGCGGCAGCGCCGATATTCTGGAAATGCTTGGCGTTAATGTCAATCACACACCGCAGCAAGTGGCGCGCTGCGTGCAAGAGCTTGGCGTGGGCTTCATGTTTGCGCCCAATCATCACAGCGCGATGAAATACGCTGCTCCAGTGCGGCGCGAACTCGGCGTGCGCACGCTGTTCAATCTGCTGGGTCCGCTTACTAATCCGGCAGGCGCACAGAACCAAGTAATAGGGGTATTCCAGCGGGATCTAACTGTAAAATTGGCACACGTAATGCAGCAATTAGGTAGTCAGCACGTGTTGGTGGTGCATGGTGCAGATGGCATGGATGAAATTTCAATTAGCGGACCAACTTATATTGCAGAACTGATCAACGGTGCGGTACTCGAATACTTAGTGCAACCACAAGACTTCAGTTTACAGGCAGCACCGCTGGACAGCATACGCGTTGCCAATGCCGATGAGGCGCGCACGATGCTGTTGTCGGTGCTGGATAACCAGCCCGGTGCCGCACGTGATATCGTACAGCTTAACGCTGGTGCGGCTATTTATGTGGCGGGGTTAACTGCAACGCTACAAGAAGGTGTACAGAAAGCAAAAGAAGTTATCGCCAGCGGCGCGGCGAAAAATAAGCTGGAAGCGCTAGTCCATATTCATACTTAAGGTTGTAGCAGACCAATTTTTCGGGGAGGTGAAATATTTTTCGCCGAACGTACCTGCTCTCCTTCCGATTAATTCCATGGTGTCTACATTAATAAATTTAAATTGGCTTTACGTTGCCTGT
>NZ_CAKMLL010000051.1 GCF_927797785.1 Candidatus Nitrotoga sp. BS
TTAGGGGGCTGGGCGCGGGTGACCGCGCCTGGCTACCCGACATTGTGATCGCGAAACGAGTCACAATCTAAACCGTTTGTTGGACGAGCCCGGCCCCGAGTGCTCGAGTGGCCTCATAGAGAATATCTTTTTGTGAATGGTTCTGGTTTGAAGCTCTATCAGGATAACGGGCGGTTGAACGCCCGTTTCATAGGGACCGTATCCAAAGGTGATGCCCGATTCGGACGTTTATTCGCCTACTTCGCCAGATTTCAGACGAATGAATCGCTCCGCTTGTGGGCACTGACACCCCGGCACTTGTCAAAAGTGCGTATCGCTTACATGGTCAGCATGTATCCCGTGCGGCAAGCGGGGCGGGTACGGTTCGCCGTTCCCTCTTCCCCGTCTTGGCAAGGCGATAACGGAACATCACGTGACCGTCGTTGCTGGCGACGATATCTTTCTCCCGGAACACTCGGGCCAAGGCCTTACGCTGAGATTTTTCACCGTGTTAACCGCGACGCTTCAAGATGTTGGTATTGAATATGTTGATTCATACTCTGGCGTATAAGTAAGCCAGAAGTAGAAGATGATGCGAATCCACTTGAAGGCTATCTGCTCAGGACATTATTTGATAGGGTTCCATTGTTACTGATTCGACTTTGTCGCCTAGCAAGACCAGTTGCCCTTCAAGCCGGGTGTTACCGGTCTCGCTGAATAAAAAACGATAGGTGCGTCGCAACACTCGTCGCCCAGTCTTGTCGCGAGCCAGAGATATTCCTATGTTGGCAACCGTGTCGTCGAGAAATTGCAAATTATAATTGCGGCAGACTTGCTTTCCCATATTCCTGGCGATCTCAAGGGCGCGTAGGCTGTCAAACCAGAACCAGCCCAGCGCGGCTAAAAATAGCAGGAAAGATAAACTTACCATATCCATTATGTTAAGAAATCCTGAAAGACCAACCGATAAATTTTTATCGATTTTGGTGTGTGTTTTTTAAATAAGTAGTAACTAGAAATCGCAGAATAGGCTAAATACGCTGACGGCATAATAGTTAAAGCTAATTCAGCTTACGGTCGGCGTCAACAACCTTGCTTTCCTCCTATTTACCGTTGATGTAGGCCGTCATGAATTCGAATGGTCGCAGCTTCTTTTCGGTATTTCATCAGGCCGGAGCGGAAAATCGTCCGAAAATTCGCCAGGAAAGCGATTAGTAAATCAATTGCATATATTGATGATACTGGAAAGGAAATAGGTTTGTGGCAATATGTTTATCTATTGCGGAAACGTTGCCATAGTCTACTCGCTTGCTCACCATAGTTCGAAAAAGGCAGTCAAAATAATCTTTTTTGGCTGCAGTCGCATGTCTTTGAGCCAAGCTTTGACCTTCTAAATGTCTTGAAACACGAGAAAACCGCTTTTTAATTCGCGGACGGTGGGTTAAACGCCGACGATGTCGGTAGCGAGATTGCGCATGATGGTGCTGGGCAACAGCTGAGTAAAAAGGGAAATTGTGCTTTGAACATATCTTCGGTGTGTAAGATTTTATGTTCCAACTCGTTGAGCTGCTCTTTCAATATTTTGTTGTAGTGCTTCAGTCGGTTTGAGTTTGGAAGATTAAACAAAGCAGCTACTAAAGTAAGTTGTGACAGACACACGTTATGCTACGCGTCTGAATTATTGGCATTCGCCAGCGTAACCTGATTACACCCCTTGCTTCAAACTGGCACAAATAAATTCATCCAGGTCTCCGTCCAGCACACCTTGAGTGTTGCCGATTTCCACATTAGTGCGCAGATCCTTGATGCGTGATTGATCCAGCACGTAAGACCGGATTTGATGTCCCCAACCAATGTCGGTTTTCCCATCTTCCATTTCCTGTTTTTCGGCATTGCGTTTGCGCAGTTCGGTTTCATACAGGCGCGACTTCAGCATTGCCATGGCTTCGGCGCGGTTGCGGTGCTGCGAGCGGTCGCTCTGGCATTGCACTACAATGCCAGTGGGTGCATGGGTGATGCGCACCGCTGAGTCGGTCTTGTTGATATGTTGTCCACCCGCACCGCTTGCCCGATAAGTATCCACGCGCAGGTCTGCTGGATTGATTTCGATTTCGATGGATTCATCCACTTCAGGATAGACAAATACGCTGGAAAACGAAGTGTGGCGGCGGTTCCCGGAGTCGAATGGGGACTTGCGCACCAGTCGGTGTACGCCAGTCTCGGTGCGCAAATGGCCGTGAGCATAGTCGCCAGTCACCTTGAGTACGGCACCTTTGATACCGGCTACTTCGCCATCGGACTGCTCCAGCACTTCCACCTGAAAGCTCTTTTTTTCGCAATAGCGCAGGTACATGCGCAGCAGCATCGAAGCCCAATCTTGCGCTTCGGTGCCACCAGATCCTGCCTGGATGTCGAGGAAGCAGTTATTGGAATCCATGGGTTTGGAAAACATGCGGCGAAATTCCATGTCCGCCACAGTCTTTTCCATTTGTTCCACATCCTGCACGATGCTGTCGAGGCTGGCATCGTCATTTTCCGCCAACGCCATTTCAAATAACTCGGCTGTATCATCGAGATCTTGATGCAGCTGATTCAAGGTGAGAACAATGCCTTCCAGCATCTTGCGCTCGCGCCCCAGTTCTTGAGAGCGTTTGTTGTCCTGCCAGATGGTAGGGTCTTCGGCGAGGATTTTGACTTCGGCTAGCCGTTCTTGTTTGCCATCGAAGTCAAAGATACCTCCGTAGTTCGGTGCTGCGAACACGGAGGTCTTGTAACTGGTTGGTGATGACGTTGAGTTGTTCGGCTTCCATATTAATAATGTCGAGTGCTAAAGAGTAAGCGATTATATCTGAAAGCCCAGCTCCGGTAATTGTCAACCTAGTTGTCGCCTGACAGTTTGCAATTATGCTGCCATTTTGAGCTTTAAAACTGCTTCTATATTTTCGCCTTTTTTGGCGATGTGTTGATCTGGATTCAGGCGCACAACGAGAACCGGCTGCCAATTTCGTGTGGCCCCGCTCCAACACTCAGGGCATCTGTTCTTTGCCGCCTCGTAGACGATGGCACGCTTCTCCAATAATGCGGTATCGAAGCCAGCATGGCGCTCTGCCGGGGTCACGAAGTTGATGGCGCTGTGTCGGTGTTCTTCGTTGTACCATTGCACAAATAAGCCAACCCATTGCCTTGCAGCGAGCAGACGATGACAGCAATCAACCAAACAGGCGCCAATCCGAATCGACTCAAACTGGAACTGACTGAGAGCCTGCTGGTGGACAATGTGGAGGATATCATCGAAAAAATGTTCGTGCTAAAAGCCAGTGGTGTGGGGTTTTCACTGGACGATTTCGGCACTGGCTATTCCTCGCTTACCTACTTGAAGCGTCTACCGCTGAACCAGTTGAAGATCGACAAGTCGTTTGTGCGCGTCGTGCTCAGCAATCCCAACGATGTGGCTATTGTCCGTACTATTGTGGCGCTTGCTCAGAGCCTCGGGTTGGGGGCGATCGCTGAAGGAGTTAAAACTGAGCAGCAACGCAACTTTTTAACCAGTATAGGCTGCCATGCCTACCAAGGCTATTTTTTCAGCCGACCGCTGCCAATCGAGGATTTTGAGGCGTTTGCACAGTTCGCCACACTACACAAAATAGTCTAGCTGCTGCTTGTAAATCCCACGAAATCAGACCAAAATGTTTGCATTGTTTGCTATAAAAAATTAATTAACAACGCAGATGGCATAGACAAATATGAAAAACATTATATCGACACATGCAAAAAATATTCATGGCGTCTTTCAAATTGCTATTGCTCGCAAGCTGCGCGCTTGCTTTGGAACAATGATGGCGCTGGCGTTTCTACTTGTATCGCCTATGGCTGGCTCGACCGGCTTTACCGTTTATACCACGATATCACCAATGACAGGTTTATGGTGGAATCAGAATGAATCCGGCTGGGGTGTTGGAATTACTCAACAATTTGGTGTAATTTTCGCGACGCTTTATACCTTCGATTTTGAGGGGAGGCCCACGTGGTACGTCGCTTCCAATTGTGTAGTGGCGGCCGATGGTTGCACTGGCGATTTATATACGGTGACGGGGGGAGCAGCGCTGCCACTGCCATGGAGCAACGCTAATAAGATTGTAACTTCGGTTGGGACGATTAATTTAGCGTTTACAGATACCAATACTGGCACGATGAATTACACGATCAACGGTGTATCAGGATCGAAGGCGATTACCAGGCAGGTGTTTGCCACTGAACCGATTCAGATTGGTCGCTTTCCTTTTGACTTCCAAGGTATTCGGCTCAACTCTATGGCATTCAGCCCCATCATTAGCATTATTTGCCAAGCTACGTTGTCATTTACCAATTTGAGCGATGTCGCAGTTTCTCCGGCTCTCTCCTTCGACGTGATTGTCGATGGTGTAAAAACGGGCCAAGTGTCATTTGTCACGTTTGGGCTTGCGCCCGGTACTACGGCAACAGCGACAACACAACCGGTGATTGGCAATGGCTCCTATCTGGCATGTGGAACCTTCACACTTCAGTTCAATCCGTCCGCCAGTCGAATACAATAAACCGACGGTATGATGACATTGACTGAACGCGCTTAAAATTCTGTTATCTGAAACAATCGGTTACAGGCAGAATGTAACAACGATCGCAGAAAATAAAAACGGCTCAGCCCACGATTTCCATTTCAGGGTAGAGCGCTTTGGATCCAGACCGTGTAAAAACGCAGTTGCACCTAACTCCATTGAGATGTATTAGCTGTGCCACGAGAGTTTTTCCATGTCCTGATTTGCGCTGTTCAAATTTGTATGACGATAAAGAGCAAAGCATAGTGACGCCCCCTCCTCTTCGCATGTCCATTGCTTAAATTGCAAGTAACGTGGCATTCGTGCCACAATCCTGCGTCTGTAGAAGTACTCCTAATTTATTGATCCTAATCTATCCGAACATCATGACTACCGAACCAACCAACCCTCAACAAGACGAAAATCAAATCATCACCGAGCGTCGCGCCAAGCTCACTGCACTGCGCAAAGAAAGCATCGCTTTCCCAAATGATTTTGAGCGCAAAAATCTTGCCGGTGATTTGCATTCTGCTTACGGAGCAATGAGCCACGATGAATTGGAAACAGCCCATATCAGTGTGGTTGTAGCTGGGCGCATGATGTTGAAGCGCGTAATGGGCAAAGCCAGCTTTGCTACCGTGCAAGACATGAGCGGACGCATCCAGCTGTTCATTAACAATAGCGATGCTGGCGAAGCAGTGCATGATGCATTCAAGCACTATGATCTGGGCGACATTCTTGGTGCAACAGGTGTGTTGTTTAAAACTAAGACCGGTGAACTTTCTGTGCGCGTGGCTGGGCTGCGTTTGTTGACTAAAGCACTACGCCCGCTACCGGAAAAGTTTCACGGTCTGAGTGACCAGGAACAAAAATACCGTCAACGACATGTGGACCTCATCACCAATGAGGATACGCGCAATACATTTATCATCCGCTCGAAGGTAATCCAGGCTATACGGGAATTTTTCATACGCCACAATTATCTCGAAGTCGAGACGCCTATGATGCATTCCATTCCCGGTGGCGCATCAGCCAAGCCCTTTACCACGCATCACAATGCCCTGGATATGCAGCTCTATCTTCGCATCGCGCCCGAGCTTTATCTTAAGCGGCTGGTAGTGGGTGGCTTTGAGAAAGTATTCGAAATCAACCGCAACTTTCGTAACGAGGGGCTTTCAACGCGACATAACCCCGAGTTCACCATGATCGAGTTTTATGAAGCCTATCGGGATTATCGTTATCTGATGGACTTTACCGAAAAGTTGTTCAGCGAAGTGGCGCGCAAGGTGCTAGGTACCACTGTGGTTTCCTATCAAGGGCGTGAGCTTGATTTGGGAAAACCGTTTCATCGCCTGACGATTGCACAGGCAATCCAGAAATATCATCCGCAGTTTTCTGACGCACAGTTGAGTGACCGCGATTTTCTTATCAGCGAATTACAAGAACTGAAGACCAAATACAGGGCAACGGATGGCGTGGGAGGACTTCAACTTTCACTGTTTGAAGAGTTGACCGAGCATCAGCTATTTGAGCCAACTTTTATTATTGACTACCCTGCAGAAGTCTCGCCACTGGCGCGCCGCAGCGATACGTGCCCAGAAATTACCGAACGTTTTGAACTGTTTATGGTTGGACGCGAAATTGCCAATGGCTTCTCCGAGTTGAATGACCCAGAAGACCAGGAGGCGCGCTTCGATGCGCAGGTAACGGCTAGAGAGGCCGGTGACGAAGAAGCCATGTTCAAGGACAGCGATTACATTCGCGCACTGGAATATGGTCTGCCGCCCACCGCTGGGGAAGGCATTGGTATAGACCGGCTGGTGATGCTGCTCACTAATAGTCCCAGCATCCGCGATGTAATTTTATTTCCACAAATGCGTCCCGAAAGATAACATAGCACAAGCTAACCGTTGCAAATGTTGCATGGGTACGGCTTGTCAACAATTGTGCTGGACTAAACCATATATAGAGTTTTTTCAACTGTTCGGCGTATACTGTGCGCAATGTTGCGTTTTTAGATGATTTTAAGGATGAATAAAAGTAATTTCCCCATTTCGTTACTTGCAGCGTTGATTATTGTGGGTTGTACGCAAATCCCCGCATATGAAAAACCCCAGCCGCCCATTGCTTCAACCTTCCCCAGATCTGCCCCGGCAGGTTCCGCAAATGTCCCGGTAGCAACCATTAGCTGGCAGACCTACTTTGGCGACGAGAAACTCCGGGCCTTGATTTCAACCGCGCTTGCCAACAACCGCGATCTTATATTGGCCATGCGTCGCGTTGAAGAGACACGGGCACGCTATGGTATTCAACAGGCAAATCGGCGGCCCAACATCAGCGGCAGTGCTTCCGTCACCCGTCTCGGGATGCCAGCTGGTGTGCTACCTATTCAGCGCGATGGTGCATCGAACCAATTGTTGTTGAATCAGTTCCAGGCAGGGCTGATTGCAAGTGCATGGGAACTTGATTTTTGGGGCCGCCTGCGCAGCTTGGAGATTGCCGCCCTGGAGACTTACTTGGCCACCGACGAAGCCCGCCACGCCGTTCAGGTCACTGTGATTGCGCAGGTATCAAGCAGCTACCTGATTGAACGCGAACTCGACGAACGCATCGATCTCGCCGAGCGCACCATCAAGACACGACAGCAATCCGCGCGCATCGCGCGAAGGCGCTTTGAAGTCGGTTCAGCTGCCCGTGTGGACGCCATCCAGGCCGAAATCCTTCTCAGCCAGGCTCAAGCTGAATTGGCTGTACTGCAGCGTTTGCGCGAACAGAACCGCAATGCGCTTGAGTTTCTGGCTGGTAGTTCACTGCCGGCCGAGCATCGTTCGCTCAGCAGTATCGAGGCAGTGTTTGTGCATAGCATCGACGCTGGCCTGCCTTCCGACATGTTGATTCAGCGTCCGGACCTGCGGGCAGCCGAACGCCGCCTGAAGGCGGCCAATGCCAACATTGGTGCCGCCCGCGCGGCGTTCTTTCCGCGTATCACACTTACCGGCTCACTTGGCCTTGCCAGCACTGAACTCGATGGTCTTTTTTCGGGAAACAGTCGTAACTGGAACTTCATGCCCAGCATCACGCTGCCTCTCTTCGACGGCGGTCGCAACCGAGCCGGTCTCGATTTAGCGCGCGCACAGTATAACTCGGCGATAACCGAGTATGAACGCAGCGTACAGAACGCCTTTCGCGAAGTAGCCGATGTGCTGGCCGAGCGGCATTGGCTGACCGAGCAGATTCAGGCGCAACGCACTTCTCTTGAGGCTCAACGTGAACGGAGCCGTATCGTTGCCTTGCGTTACCAGCAAGGTGCCACCACTTATCTGGAGGTGCTGGATGCCGAACGCGAACTGTTTGCCGTTGAGCAAGCGCTCGTGCAGACACGACGTGCCTATCTTGCCAGCAGCATAAATCTGTATTCGGTTCTGGGCGGTGGAGGCAGTAACAATGAGTAAGGAAGACATACCGCAAAGAGGAGTAAACCAATGAAGGGGTTGAGCAAGACGTGGCTCGTGCGAATCGCAGCTGTGATCATAGCCGTGATCGTAGTGGGATTCCTGGCGAAACAATTCCTGAGCAAAGATAACAACAGTGATGCTTTCGTCAGCGGTAACGGGCGCATTGAGGCAACCGAGATTGACGTGGCAGCCCGTTCCGCTGGTCGCATCAAGGATATCCTTGTCAATGACGGCGATTTCGTGAAGGCCGGACAGGTTCTGGCGCATATTGATTCCGACTCAATCAATGCGCAACTGCGTCAAGCCGAGGCGCAGGCACAGCAGGCTCATAATGCCATTACGATCGCACGCAGCCAACTCGCGCAGCGCAAGGCTGAACGTGTGGCGGCGCAAGCCGTGGTTATACAGCGTACCGCTGAACGCACGGCTGCCCGCAGTCGGTCGGCGCGCTCAGCCGCGCTAGTGCAAGAAGGGGGCGCATCAAGTCAGGAGGCTGACGATGATCGCACCCGCGTGCGCAGTGCCGAAGCAGCAATTGCAGCGGCCAAAGCACAGGTAGCAGCCGCCGATGCGGCGATTGCCACGGGAAGCGCTCAAATTCTTGGTGCTGAATCTGCTGCCGAGGCTGCCGCCGCGACCGTCGAGCGCATTCGCGTTGATATCGCCGATAATGAACTCAAGGCGCCGCGCGACGGACGAGTCCAGTTTCGCGTGGCCCAGCCCGGCGAGATAGTCAGTGCCGGCGGTAAGGTACTCAATCTTATAGACCTTAGCGATGTGTACATAATTTTTTTCTTGCCGGAGACAGTCGCGGGCAAAGTGGCGCTCGGCAGTGAGGTGCACATCGTGCTCGACGCTGCGCCTAGCTATGTCATCCCAGCCAAGGTTTCATTCGTCGCCAGTACCGCGCAGTTCACGCCGAAGACCGTGGAAACAGCTAGTGAGCGGCAAAAATTGATGTTTCGGGTGAAGGCCAATATTGACCGCGAACTGCTGAAGCAGCACTTGAAGCAGGTCAAGACTGGCCTGCCCGGTGTGGCATGGCTCAAATTGAACCCGCAGGCTGAATGGCCGAAGGAACTGACAATCCAGGCTCCAAAATGACCCCCACTGCCATCGATAAAGTGCCTGTCGCCCGCCTTGCTGGCGTCAGCCTGAGTTATGGCAAAACGCTGGCACTGAATATGATCGATCTGGATATTCCTTCCGGCTGCATGGTTGGCCTGATCGGCCCGGACGGCGTCGGCAAATCCAGCCTGATGTCTCTGGTGGCCGGTGCGCATGCAATTCAGCAGGGCCGAGTAGAAGCACTCGGGAGCGACATGTCCAGTGCACGCCAACGCAACGAGGTCTGTCCGTATATAGCCTATATGCCACAGGGATTGGGCAAGAATCTGTATTCAACCCTGTCGGTTGAGGAAAATCTGCAATTTTTCGGTCGCCTGTACGGACACAACGCACTTGAGAGGCGGCAGCGTATTGACGAACTCGCCACCAGCACCGGCCTAAGTTCTTTTCTAAACCGTCCGGTGGGAAAATTATCCGGCGGCATGAAACAAAAACTGGGCATGTGCTGCGCGCTGATCCACGACCCGGAGCTACTGATCCTGGACGAACCGACCACTGGTGTCGATCCGCTAGCGCGCAGTCAGTTCTGGGAACTGGTCACACGCATCCGCAACCAACGTCCGGGAATGAGCGTAATCGTCGCTACCGCCTACATGGATGAGGCCGAGCGGTTTGACTGGCTGGTGGCGATGGATGCAGGCAAAATTTTGGCCACCGGCACGCCACGCGAGCTGCATGAACGGACCGGCACCTCGTCGCTGGAAGCTGCCTTCATTGCGCTGTTGCCGGAAGAACGAAAACACGGCCACCGCGCAGTCGTGGTCCCACCACTTGCCGATGATGAAGACAAAGAGATTGCCATAGAGGCACGCGACTTGACCATGCGCTTTGGAGACTTCACGGCGGTTGATCATGTTAACTTTCGCATCCGCCGCGGTGAGATTTTTGGATTTCTCGGCTCCAACGGCTGCGGAAAATCTACCACGATGAAAATGCTTACCGGCCTGCTGCCGGCTAGCGAGGGCCAAGCCTGGCTTTTCGGACACGAGGTGGATCCACACGACATTGCTACGCGTCGGCGCGTCGGTTATATGTCTCAGGCCTTCTCGCTGTACTCCGAGCTAACTGTGCGCCAAAACCTGGTGCTGCATGCACGCCTGTTCAATATGCCGGAGGGGGAGATTCCGCCACGGATCGAAGAGATGGTGGCTCGTTTCGACCTTGGTGGCGTTTCCGACGTTTTGCCAAACAACCTGCCGCTGGGCATCCGCCAGCGTTTGTCGCTAGCGGTGGCAATGGTACATGCTCCGGAATTACTGATCCTCGATGAACCAACCTCTGGCGTCGACCCGATCGCGCGCGATAAGTTCTGGCAGTTGATGATCGACCTGGCACGTAAGGACAAAATCACGATCTTCATTTCGACTCACTTTATGAACGAGGCCGAACGCTGTGATCGTATTTCGTTGATGCATGCCGGGCAAGTGGTGGCCAGCGGTACACCATCCGGGCTGTTGGAGAAGCGTGGGGTAGCGACATTGGAACAGGCCTTTATCGGTTATCTGGAGGACGTCGGTGCTGGAGTCAAGCAGCCCGCTCCCGTTCCCGTCGCCGCCGATCAGGCTTCTGGTCAGCCGCGCAAATCGCGCCGACACTTCAGTATTGCGCGTGCGTTCAGCTACACACTGCGCGAATCGCTTGAACTGCAACGCGACCCGATGCGCGGGACAATGGCGCTGCTCGGTAGCCTGATCCTGATGTTTATCATCGGCTACGGCGTCAGCCAGGATGTGGAGGATCTGAGCTACGCCATACTTGATCGTGACCAGACTACACTAAGCCACAATTACTCGTTGAATCTCTCCGGCTCGCGTTATTTTATCGAACACCCGCCGATTACCAGCTACATAGATTTGGACCGGCGCATGCGCAGCGGTGAACTGTCACTTGCCATTGAGATACCGTCCGGTTTCGCTCGTGACGTGCAGCGTGGCAAACCAGTGCAGATCGGCGCCTGGATCGATGGTGCGATGCCAGCACGGGCAGAAACGGTACAAGGCTACGTGCAGGGTATGCATCAGGGCTGGCTGCTCGATATGGCGAAGACCCGGCTCGGCCAGGATGCTACTAATGGTTCGGCCACTATTGAAACACGCTTTCGTTACAACCCCGACGTAAAGAGTCTCCCGTCGATGGTTCCGGCAGTTATCCCGCTTCTGTTACTGATGATTCCGGCAATGCTGACTGCGTTGTCAGTAGTGCGTGAAAAAGAGTTGGGTTCGATCATTAATTTTTACGTCACCCCGGTTACCCGCACTGAGTTCCTGCTCGGCAAGCAGCTACCTTACGTCGTTTTGGCAATGGTGAGTTTCATGTTGATGGCTTTGCTCGCCGTCACGGCGTTCGGTGTTCCAATCACCGGCAGCTTCTTCACGCTGGCGCTGGCAGCGCTGATTTTTAATATCTTTTCCACCGGCTTCGGCCTATTTGCCTCCACTTTCACCCGCAGCCAGATCGCGGCGATATTCGCGACTATGCTCGGCACAATGCTCCCGGCAATGCAGTTTGCCGGATTGTTAAACCCCGTGTCCTCACTGGAAGGAACAGGGAAAATAATCGGGCAGATATACCCAGCTTCGCACTTTTTTACTATCAGTCGTGGCGTGTTCAGCAAGGCCTTGGATTTATCCGACCTACACGCATATTTCGGACCAATGCTACTGGCCGACTTGGTAATAGTTGGTCTGTCAATCGCTCTGCTAAGAAAGCAGGACAGCTGATAATGAACCATGTTTCCAACATCTACCGCCTGGGTATCAAGGAGCTATGGAACCTGCTACGCGATCCGGCCATGCTGGTATTGATTGTCTATACCTTCACGCTGGCGATCTACATCGCCGCTACCGCAATGCCGGATTCCTTGCACAAAGCGGCGATCGCCATCGTCGATGAGGATGGCTCGCCACTGTCGGCGCGCATCACCTCAGCTTTTTATCCTCCACACTTCATGCCACCGGTTATGGTGTCGTTGGCCGAGGTCGATCCGGGCCTGGACGCGGGCGAGTACACCTTCGTGCTCGACATTCCACCAGAATTCCAGCGCGACGTGCTGGCGGGACGTTCACCTACGGTCCAGCTCAACGTGGACGCCACGCGCATGAGCCAGGCTTTCACCGGTAGCGGCTACATCCAGCAGATCGTACTCGGTGAAGTGAACGAATTCGTCCAGCGTTACCGCAACAGCCCCGCACCGCCGGTAGATCTGGCATTGCGTGTACGCTTCAACCCCGCCCTGACGCCAGCCTGGTTTGGTTCGCTAATGGAGATTATCAATAGTGTCACCATGCTGTCGATCATCCTTACCGGAGCAGCCCTGATCCGCGAACGCGAGCACGGTACAATCGAACACTTGCTGGTGATGCCGGTAACGCCCGGAGAGATTATGCTGTCCAAGGTCTGGTCAATGGGGCTGGTGGTCTTACTGGCGACGGCGTTCTCCCTGGCTTTTATCGTTCAAGGTGCCTTGCAGGTGCCGATCGAAGGCTCGGTGCCGTTGTTCCTTGTCTGCACCACGCTACACCTGTTCGCTACCACATCTATGGGTATATTCATGGCGACCATCGCACGCTCCATGCCGCAATTCGGCCTGCTAATAATACTGACGCTACTGCCGCTACAGATGCTGTCAGGTGGTTCGACGCCACGCGAGAGCATGCCCGAATTCGCACAAAACATGATGCTGGTCGCGCCGACCACACACTTCGTCGCCGCCGCCCAAGCGATCCTCTATCGCGGCGCCGGACTCGAAGTGGTTTGGCCGCAGATGCTCTCTCTTGTCGTGATTGGAAGCGTCCTGTTTGCTCTATCTCTGAGTAGATTCCGCAAGACCCTCAGCAGCCTGGCCTGAAAGGCTACCAAGGGTAGTAGTGTGTTGTACTGTCTGCATAGAGCAGTATTAAATTGATACGCTATTCAATTGCTTTTTTAAGCAAATCAAAATGAGCCCAGTGTTTATAAGCGCGCTAACATCCGATACGAATATCGTTATTGATAAACCTTCCCTATCTGCCAATTCACAAACATTTCACCAGCTGTCTTGCGTTGCTCTGGAGTCAATATAATTGAATCGCGTAATTTTTTTGCACTTTCGTGACCACCATATTCGACCGCCAGATTGGACCACACATAGGACAGAAACTCATCCTTTTGCATTCCAATACCTGTGTAGTACGCCAAAGCGAGGTTGTACTGTGCATCGGCATTTCCAAACGCAGCTGCTTTCTGCCATAACTTCGCAGCCCTGACGACATCTTTGGGCACGCCTTTGCCAAAGTAGTACATTGACCCGAGATTTAACTGTGCTCTCGGATACCCCTGCATTACTGCCTTCTCCCAATACTCAATTGTTTTGTCAATATTCCTCGGGACAATTTCGCCATTGCTGTAGATTACTCCGAGGATGAATTGCGCTTCGGCATAGCCTCGATCTGCCGCATTTTGCCACCATACCAAGGCCTTGGCGGGATCCTCCGGTATGCCCTTGTTGTCGCGGTACAGCCAACCAAGGTGTAACTGCGCCTCTGGATCCCCCTGCGCCGCTGCCTTCTGCAGCCAATCTACACCCTTGACATAATCCTTAGGCAGACCATTGCCGTTGACATACAGTAAACCAAGGCCAGTTTGTGCCTTGGCGTGACCTTGTATTGCAGCTTTTTCATACCACTCTGCGGCCTTGCGGACATCCTTGGCCAAAATTTTACTATCATCACCTGTATCGTACAGCCACGCTAAATCATACTGTGCGTTAGCATTACCAGATTCAGCATGCATTTTTAATTGCGCCAGATACTCTGCTTCTTCCTGACTTGCTGATGACATTGACTGACCAAACACACTCACTGCAACAGCAAGCAACAATGTAAAGAATAATTTTACTGTAATACGCATATACATATGTATCAATGACATTTTTAGACCTCATTCAAATTCATTATATCTGCCGACTTACGAAGTAGTGTAAATGCAAAAGCGATTTATCTTACTGATAAGGATTGCTACGTTGAAAGCGTTAAAACACATTACCCACCTGCACCTCTAGATATATTCTCTAGCCTGCTTTGGCTTTCGCACAAAGAAAAAGTTAATCGGCAGTGTGCTTTCACGTAGCTCGGATTGAATATGAGGCTGGATAGTTAATCAACAATGTCGACATTTAAAAATCAATTCCATTACCGACTCAATACCTGTCCTAGCTTCCAATTTGCGGAGAGCTCCCTTGCTTCGGCGCGTTGGGCATAATTCAAGTTGGTTAAGTCGCGCAATTTTTTTGCATTGTCATTACCATGTGCAACAGCTAAATCGTGCCATGCATAGGCCAACACACTATCCCGTGCCACGCCCTTACCATTTTGATACATCCACCCGAGTTCGCTCTGTGCTTGGGCATGTCCCTGTGCTGCCGCTTTTTTAAACCATTCCACGGCCTTGGTGGCATCTCTCGTTACGCCTTCGCCTTTGAGATGCATAGACCCGAGTTCAAACTCGGCCTTGGGATGTCCCTGTGCTGCAGCCTTTTGATACCACTCTGCGGCTTTGCTGGGATCTTTATTCACACTAGTCACAGCTTCACCACTGCCATACATTGCACCAAGTTGATACTGAGCCTCGGGATACCCTTGAGCTGCAGCTTTCCGATACCATTCTACGGATTTGTTGGCATCTATAGATACACCTACACCGTTGGCATATAGCTCTCCAAGACGAGCCTGAGCGCTGGCATCACCGGCCTCTGCTTGCTTATGTATTTGTTCCAGACTATCTATTACGGTTGACAATTCTTCTGCTGAAACATAACTGTTTAATGTTAAAAACAAGATCACAAACTGTACAATTCTTTTCATATTGGCCCCATCGTTATTACGGCATAAAAAATGCTGCCGCATGCATTACCTCTCTAAATTGCCCTGAGTAAGTTTTTAATATAGTGCGCGAGTATTAATTGTCAAGAGCTAATTGATATGCCCGTAACAACGAATAAAATATTCAATTCTGAAACAAAAATCAAGTTTTGTTTGGGACAAGCAATATAAACACACGCCGACCAGAGTAACGAGTTTAACGTAAATGACGTGTATCAGTTCACAGAAAAACTTGGCATTCCCCTTCAGTTGAACAGGACGCGCAATTTTTTTACATCAGGTTGGTGAATCACTCCCTTTTCGGTAATCAGCGCTGTAACCAATTCAGCAGGTGTAATATCAAACGAAGGGTTGCGTATCTGCACACCCTGTGCTGCCCAGTGGAAATCCCTGAAGCCCTTTACCTCGTCTGGATGACGTTCTTCGATGGGAATATCCTTACCGCTTGCGATAGACATGTCTATCGTGGAAAGTGGGCAGGCCACATAGAATGGAATGTGGTGGCGTTGTGCCAGCACGGCGACCATATAAGTGCCTATCTTGTTGGCTACATCGCCATTTGCGGCCACACGATCTGTGCCGACCACTACAGCATCCACTTCACCGCGACTCATCATGAAACCGGCCGTATTATCCGTGATGAGGGTCACCGGAATTTTTTCCTGCACCATCTCCCACGCGGTCAAGCGCGCACCTTGCAGGAAGGGACGAGTTTCGTCAGCAATCACGGAAATTTTTTTCCCTGCTTCCACGGCGGATCGAATGATACCCAACGCAGTGCCATGACCAGCGGTAGCCAGCGCTCCGGCATTGCAATGAGTCAATACATGCGCGCCGTCCCGCAACAGCTCGGCACCATGCGACCCCAAAGTGCGATTGATGCGAATATCTTCGGCAAAAATTTCATGCGCCTCGGCCAACAGGTGCATAGCTACTTGCGTGTTGGTTTCACTCGCCACGCCCTGCCATACTTGCTTCATGCGTGATAACGCCCAAAATAAGTTGACCGCAGTCGGCCTGCTTTGAGCCAGCGTATTAATACCTTCATTCATACCGCGCTGAAAAAGTTCGTCAGTAACAGCGAGCAAACGCAATGCCTCCAGCGCCACGCCGTAGGCTGCCGCCACGCCGATGGCTGGAGCACCGCGCACTACCATGCTGCGGATGCCTTCGGCTACAGAAGCGGCAGAATCGAATTGCAGGTAAATAAACGTTGCAGGCAAAATGCGCTGGTCTATCATCTCCAGCACACCATCCGACCAACGCAGAGTTTCAACTTTCATAATGACATCTCAAAAATGAATGACCATGCATTCAATCACCCTCAAAGTCGCACAACGCAAACACACTGTATCCTTTTTTCTCCAAGCGTTTACGTCCACCAATATCCGGGAGGTCGATGACGAAGCAGCATTCAACAATTTTGCCGCCAATTTTTTCGATCAGTCTGGTTGCCGCCTCCGCCGTCCCGCCGGTAGCGATTAGATCATCCACAAGCAATACCCTTTCGCCCGGAGTAATCGCGTCGGCATGAATTTCAATACGATCCGTACCATATTCCAGTTCGTAGTCCTGCCCTATAGTTTCTGCAGGTAACTTGCCTTTTTTTCGAATCGGTACAAAACCTTTACCTAAGGCATACGCCAGCGGCGCTCCAACTATAAAACCTCGTGCCTCGATACCCATCACTTTATCAATTTTCATATCTGCATAGCGATGTACCAACTCGTTTATAGTGATCTTGAAACCTATCGGATCCTTAAGGAGGGAGGTGATATCGCGGAACATGATATTCGGCTTGGGGTAGTGCGGAATGGTACGAATATGAGATTTGATAGGCATAATTCTTCAGGATTGTTAGGTGTGTTTTTTGTAATCGACGAATTTTTCTTGCACGTCGTGCATTTGTTGCGGCGTAAGAATGGTCGGTTCGCCAACCTGTAAAGCGCGCCAGTACAACTCGCACAAAAATTCGACCTCAATGGCTACCGCCAATGCATCGGCCGGATCCGAACCCAGCGCAATCATGCCGTGATTGGCCAGCAGGCAGGCCTTGCGGCCTTCCAGTGCTAATAATGCATAGTCTGAAAGCGTCTGCTCGCCAAATAACGCATAGGGTGTGCAACGGATGAAATTGCATCCCGCTGCGGCGATCATGTAATGCACGGCTGGAACATCCTTGCGCAAACAGGCCAACGTAGTGGCAAATGCTGAGTGAGTGTGGATGACAGCGCTCACGTCGGGACGGCTGGCTAAAATATCACGATGGAAGCGCCACTCACTGGTAGGCTTGCCACCGCACAGAACATTGCCATTCAAATCCATACGTACCATGTCGGCGGGGGTCATTTTCGCCACCGACATCGCAGACGGCGTAATCAACATGGAATCACCACATCGCACGGCAGCATTGCCCGACGTACCTCGATTCAATCCTAGATCAAGCAAACGCTGGGACACATCTAGCAACTGCTGGCGCAGGCCATCTTCACCAGATGGCATCATGACTTACCCTTCAACACCCGACCCGCAACCGCATCCAGCTTTTCAATCATAGCTACATCACGCGCTTCCGGCGCAGTAATGAGCGCGAATTCCAATGTCGAGCGACAGCTACAGACATCGGCCAGAGCATCAGTGCGCACTTTCGGAACGACGTGCGTTACCAGCGTTTTCGCCTTGTCGGCATTTTCGGTGAGCATCTTGATAATCTGTCCTACCGTGACATGCTCATGGTCGGGATGCCAACAATCATAATCAGTCACCATCGCCACGGTGGCGTAGCACAACTCAGCTTCACGGGCGAGCTTGGCCTCTGGCATATTGGTCATGCCAATCACATCGCACCCCCAGGAACGATAGAGATTCGATTCAGCCAGACTGGAAAACTGCGGCCCTTCCATAACCAGATATGTACCGCCGCGAACGATAGGGATATTTGCCTCTCTCGCGGCCATCTCAATATGGTCGCCTAGCCTTTTGCAAACAGGGTGAGCCATGGAGACATGCGCCACCAATCCCGTGCCAAAAAAAGACTTGTTGCGCGCAAAAGTACGGTCAATAAATTGATCAACAATTACGAACGTTCCCGGCGGCAAGTCCTCGCGCAAGGAACCAACGGCACTAACTGAAATAACATCAGTCACCCCTACCCGCTTCAGCACGTCGATATTGGCGTGGAAATTAATCTCGCTCGGAGGAATTTTGTGTCCGCGACCATGTCGGGGTAAAAACACAATATTGTGGCCGTCCAGCTCACCAAACAATAACTCGCTGGATGGCTCTCCAAATGGCGAAGTGATCTTTTCCCAGCGCTTGTTGGTCAACCCGGCAATGTCATAAATTCCGCTGCCGCCGATTATGCCGATTCTTTCTGGTACATGAATCATATTTGTCCGTAATCGTTATTATGTTTACAAGCGGATTGAAACAGGAAGTACGGTTTTATTCAAGACAATGAATGCTTGCCCACGTATTGCCTTTAGCAATCGTGATACCCATCCATTACATACTTGAACTCAGCAAGCGTAGCCTGGGCTAGTGCAGATACCGTCTTTAAAGACAAGCTTTTTCACCCGGTAGGTTGGCGCTGAGCTTGCGAAGCCCAACATGAAATCAAGGGGGCCAGCCTTGACACAACGCTAGGCCGGATGCGTGATGTCAAGACTTGACCCCTTGATTATTTAGAAAAAATAGGAGCCACGCAAAATACTGTGTGGGTTCTGCCCAACGTAGAGGTGACCACCGCTGCGCGGCTTTATTGCGCAGCGCCTAGCGACCGAAGGAAGCGAGGTCGACCGCCATGTTAGAGCTTGTTATCCAGCGACTTGGATAGTTTCACGAACTCTTCGCGCAGCTTTCCGAGCTCTTCGACGATCGGGTCAGTCGGAACAACTGTGTTGATGTATGGCCGGAGATCGACAATCGATGTTTCGGATATCGATTCGGAGCCTGACATGTACTTGGCTGTAACTTGAAACAGCAGTGGCGAGAGCTCTTCATTATTCGAATCGCCGAAGAGCGTCGGGCCGTTGCCCAGCATGAAAAGGAGTTGTCCGTCGGGTGGCAGGCTGTCGATAACGCGCGAAAACGCTACGCTGTTAGCGATATTGCGCTCCTCACGCTTCTCACCAAGTTGATAGAAGCTTTTGTCTAAGGCAAGCGTCAGGCAAAGAGCGGCGGTCTTGCCTATGTTTTTGATGGAAAGATAGAAGAGCTGTGTTCCCGTTCTCACGCTCGCTGACACGAGGATGTAGGGGCGCATTGCAGCGTTTTGTTGGTCTCGCATCGTTGAAACCATGGATTCGTTTGCACGAAGAATCTTGAGTGTTGCCCAGGCGTAGAACGCCGTGATGACAACGAGTGCAAGTGTGAGCCAGTCGGTATTCGTCATGATTGGAAGTGTGGGCATAGTGGCCTGAAAGCTCTAACGTAATATAGAAAACATTTTCATAAGCTAGCAATGTCGCCTATATCGGCAAGCAAAATAAAGGGTCAAGTCTTGACACAACGTTAGGCCGGATGCGTGATGTCAAGGCTTGACCCCTTTATTAATGTCGTAAATCCCGCTGCCACCAATTATGCCGATTCTTTCTGGTACATGAGTCATATTTGTCCGTCGTCATTTTAAGAAGAAAATCAAGGGGTCAAGTCTTGACACAACGTTAGGTCGGATGCGTGATGTCAAGACTTGGCTCCTTTATTAGGTAAAGGTTCAGTTTGAAATATTATGGAACAAACAAAGCAAAGGGCTATGCGTTTCCACATAGCCCCATTGAGACACTACATCGGATTGCAATCTCCTAATGTAGCGGCCACCTTTCGATGGACTCATGCCCGATGCTTTCGCAGAGCGGGTACAGAGCAAGTATCGGCTCTAAAAGTTGATTTGTCAATCTATAAGCCAAGCCCGTGAAGGATGCATTTTTGAATTTTTATAAGATCACACGCCTCGACTATTCTGTTGTCATAAATTCTTTTTCCATTCTCATCCTTTCCAATAAAGAGCATATGCATTCTTTCTGTTGCAAGAGTATAAATCATGTCTCCCTTTACCCAACATATAGGATTGTTATACGGTTTAGGCAGAGGCGGATCAAGGATTAATTTATAGTGATACGGCATTATTTTTGAAGGCGGCGTAGTGCTTATTGGAACAATAGTGCATAAGCTATCTCGATTACGAAATCGAGGCGAAATAATAATAACCGGACGACGCTTTGTCATTTCAGGAGTATTTAATCCATTAAAATCACAAGCTACAATCGTCCCTATCGCTGGATGAAAATTAATTGCCATAGTTGATTTCTGATTCCAAAATTGTTAAATGTTCATCTTATAAAAACCCCGTTTCTTTGGAGCTTCTTCTGGAATCAACGCAACATCAAGGGGGCAAGTCTTGACACAACGTTAGGCCGGATGCGTGATGTCAAGGCTTGACCTCTTCATTAATGTCATAAAATTCCGCTGCCACCGATTATGCCGACTCTTTACTATTGCATGAATCATATTTATCCATCGTCGTTTTATGTTTACAGGCGGATTGAAACAGGAAGTGCGGTTTTATTCAAGACAATGAATGCTTGCCTACGCTATGGCCTTTAGCAAACGTTGGTATGATACCCATCCATTACCTACTTGAACTCTGAACTCAATATGAAACTTGCGGTTGCACAAATCAATTGCATGCTGGGTGACTTGGCTGGCAATTCTGCCAAGATCCTTGCTTATGCAGAACTGGCCAAGCAACAGGGAGCCACTTTGCTACTTACGCCTGAGTTGAGCTTATGCGGTTATCCTCCAGAAGACCTGCTGTTACGGACTGGATTTTTCCGCACCTGCGACCAAGCATTGCATGAACTTGCGCAACAAATTTGGGGGCTCACCGTGGTAGTGGGGCATCCGCACGAGGTAGACGAGAAGCGCTACAACGCCGCCTCCGTCCTGCGCGACGGCAAGATCATCGCCACCTATCACAAGTATGAGTTGCCGAACCACAGTGTATTCGATGAATTTCGTTATTTCACGTCCGGTCAATCTCCCTGCATATTTGAAATGCAGGGCATCAAATTTGCACTTAACATTTGTAGAGACATCTGGAGTGATCGTACAGCGCAACGTGCAAGCGAAGCAGGCGCGCAGGTATTATTGGTGCTGAACGCCTCACCGTATCACGTCGATAAACAACCATTGCGCTATAAAACCATTCGTGATCGCATCAGTGAAACCGGCTTGGCGGTCATCTATGCCAATATGGTGGGCGGACAGGATGAGTTAGTGTTCGATGGCGCTTCGTTTGCGATGGATGCACACGGCGCGCTAACGCATCAGTTCGTTTCTTTTGAAGAAACGCTAGCACTGATTGAAATTCACGACGGCAAGCTAATCACTGGTGAGAGAGTTCCTGCCTACAAAGATGAGGACAGCATCTATCGCGCACTGTGCCTGGGAGTGCGGGACTATATCGGCAAGAACCGCTTTCCCGGTGTGCTATTGGGTTTATCCGGTGGTATCGATTCGGCGCTAACCTTGGCGGTAGCGGTGGATGCGCTGGGTGCAAACAAGGTGCATGCGGTTATGATGCCATCACCCTATACCGCGCAAATTAGCCTGGATGATGCGCGCGAAATGGCCGTCATACTCGGTGTACGCTACGATGAATTGGACATCAAGCCAATGTTTGACGCTTATCTCACTACATTAGATGGGTTGTTCAAGGGGCTGCCTTCTGACACCACTGAGGAAAATTTACAGGCTCGCATACGTGGCAATTTGTTAATGGCCTTGTCCAACAAGTTCGGCTCTTTGGTGCTGACAACTGGCAACAAATCGGAAATGACCGTCGGCTATTGCACCTTGTATGGCGATATGGCGGGCGGTTTCTCTGTGCTTAAAGACGTCAGCAAAACTTGGGTGTATCGCTTGGCTACTTACCGTAACAATTTGAGCCGGGTGATTCCGGAGCGCATCATCACGCGACCACCCAGTGCAGAATTAAAGCCCGATCAGACCGACCAGGATAGCTTGCCGTCTTACGATGTGCTTGATGGAATAATGTCCTGTTACGTTGAGCAGAATTTAACCATCGCTGAGATCGTTGCACAGGGATATATCGAGGCGGATGTGTATCAGGTGGTGAATATGATCCGCGTCAACGAATACAAACGCCGCCAGGCACCCGTTGGCGTGCGTATCACTGACCGTGCCTTTGGCAAGGACTGGCGCTATCCGATTACCGTTCGTTATCAGGACGGCTTTTAGATAAGCTATACTTACATCGTCTATCATATATCGAGGATATCCATGAAAAAAATCGAAGCCATCATCAAGCCGTTCAAGCTCGACGAAGTGCGTGAAGCGCTATCGGAATTGGGTGTCAGCGGATTAACTGTGACCGACGTGAAAGGATTCGGACGTCAAAAGGGACATACCGAGTTGTATCGCGGCGCAGAATATGTAGTTGATTTTTTGCCCAAGATTAAGATCGAAGTGGTGGTTATTACTGCTTTGCTAGATGCAGCTGTGAACGCCATCATTAAGGCAGCGCATACCGGAAAGATTGGTGACGGCAAAATATTCGTCACTTCGGTGGAACAAGTCATTCGAATTCGCACAGGCGAGACTGACGAATCAGCAATTTAAGATTTTCATTTCTTATCTTCGCAAACACACAATATGTCAAAACGATAGCCATCTCCATTTAGCCTTACGCCTGAACGATTAACTTTACATTCTGCCGTCGTTGTTCCTATTATGTTCATGCACGTATAACAGTTTCAATCTCATTCACAACGAACTTTCAATTATATAAACCTCCGGCAAAGCCGGAGGCTTATTGGGTGAACCCCTCATAGGGGGCCAATAAACCGTGAACCGACCAAGGCGGTTGTATGCCCTTCTATATACTTCGCCAACGCCCTAATTATCTCTATCCAAAGTGCTGGAGCAGTACTCCGAGCATTCTCTTCTTGCGCTGCTTCGAGATAAAGATTACATGAAAATAGAAGCCATGCACTCTTCCGAATAGTCTAAAAATCCAGTAAAGTGGCTATCCACCATAACCAATAAGAGCAAAATCTAATGAGTACAAAAGGGCAACAGTTACAAGACCCATTCCTGAATGCCCTACGCAAGGAGCATATGCAGGTCGCCATTTATCTGGTAAATGGCATCAAACTGCAAGGCCAGGTCGAATCATTCGACCAATATGTAGTACTGCTGAAGAACACAGTCACGCAAATGGTATACAAGCACGCTATTTCAACCATCGTTCCCACACGCGCCATAACCATTCCATTAGACACTGAGTAATGCACAAAAGCACCTCAGTAATTAATACAGCAGTATTAGTAAGCTTGGATTTTGGTTCGCCGGATTATGCAGAAAGCCTGGAAGAATTGCGCCTGCTGGCGGAAAGTGCGGGTGTGCATAGCATCGCATTAGTGGAAGGACGGCGGCATCGTCCGGATGCGTCTTTATTTGCGGGTAGCGGCAAGGTGGATGAAATATCCGCCATTGTCGAACAAAACGACGTTCCGCTGGTTATTTTTAACCACGACCTGTCCCCTGCGCAAATGCGCAATCTTACCGCTAGAATTAAGGCACGTGTAATTGACCGCACCATGCTGATTCTGGATATCTTTGCCCTGCGCGCACAAAGCCATGAAGGTAAGGTACAGGTCGAGCTAGCACAGCTTAAATATCTTTCCACACGTTTGGTCGGAATGAATACCGACATGGGCCAACAGAAATATGCAGTAGGTGCTCGCGGACCAGGCGAAACACAGTTGGAGCTGGATAGACGCAAACTGGATAAACGTGTGGTTTTATTGAAAGAACGTCTAGATAAGTTGCAACGCCATCGCCAAGTGTTACGCCGGTCGCGCACGCGCTCAGAAGTGTTATCGGTTTCTATCGTTGGTTACACTAACGCGGGCAAGTCCACTGTATTCAATAAATTGACCCACTCGAATGCATATGTTGCAGATCAGTTGTTTGCCACGCTCGACACAACTGCTCGACGCGTATATATCGAGGGATCGGGTCAGGTGGTATTGTCGGATACAGTAGGCTTCATACGTCATCTGCCGCATGGCTTAATTGCAGCCTTCCGTAGCACATTAGAAGAAACGGCGCTGGCCGACTTGTTGCTGCATGTAGTGGACGCCAACAGCTCAGAAAGGTTTGACCAGATAGCTGAAGTTAATAAAGTATTGTTGGAAATTGGCGCACAGCATATCCCGCAAATTTTGATATTCAATAAGATTGATTTGCAGGATTTACCCGCAGCCGTGCAACGTGACGATTATGCTAGAATTGCGCGCATTCATTTGAGCGCTAAAACTGGCGCGGGGATAGATGAATTGCGTGCGGCGTTGGCGGAAGCACGTAACACACGGACACAATCGAACACCCATGAAACTAACTGATTGATTAAATAGGATTAACTATGGGATTAAATGACCCTCAATGGGGTAAAAAAAACAACGGCGGCCCACCAGATATAGAAGCAGTCTTGCGCGACATCAATAAAAAAATTTCCGCGCTGTTCGGCAACAAGGGGGGCGGCACCGGCAACACTGGCGACGGTGGTAACGGTGGCAACTCTAATAAATACAATGCCAGCGTTGGCTTGATTGCAGTGGTAGTGCTACTGATCTGGATCGCTAGTGGATTTTACATTGTGGACGCTAGCCAGCGCGGTGTGGTGCTACGTTTCGGTAAACTTGTCGAGGCCACGCAACCCGGCCCACGCTGGCATTTACCATTCCCTATTGAGTCCGTCGAAGTCGTGAATATTAGTCAAGTCAGGACGGTGGAAATTGGTTACCGTGAGAACGTCAAAAACAAAATTTTAAAAGAGTCGCTGATGCTGACCTCTGATGAAAACATTATAGATATTCAATTCGCCGTTCAGTACTTCTTGAAAGACGCTGGCGACTACTTATTTAATAACCGTGCGCCAGATGAGAATGTACGACAAGCAGCAGAAACAGCAATCCGAGAAATTATTGGCAAGAATAAGATGGACTTCGTGCTATACGAAGGACGCGAACAGGTGGCTGCGGCTACTACCAAATTAGCCCAAGATATTTTGGATCGCTATAAATCCGGGATTCTGTTGAGCAAAGTCACCATGCAAAATGCGCAACCGCCTGAACAGGTGCAAGCCGCATTTGACGATGCGGTTAAGGCGGGACAGGACAGGGAGCGCCAGAAGAACGAAGGCCAGGCTTACGCCAATGATGTAATACCCAAAGCGAAGGGTGCGGCGGCACGTCTAATGCAGGAGGCAGACGGTTATCGCCAACGCGTAATCGCCAGTGCCGAGGGTGATGCCAGCCGCTTCCGGCAAGTGCTGGAAGAATATGAGAAAGCACCTGTTGTTACTCGTGAACGCATGTATATCGACATGATGCAACAGGTTTTGACCAGCACGAGCAAGGTGATGGTAGACCAGAAAAATGGTAACAACCTGCTGTACCTGCCGCTGGACAAATTGATTCAAAGCACTGCGCAGAATGCGCTACCCATGCCCGAGAGACAAGCAGCGGGGCATATTGAACTACAAGCGGCACCATCCGCATCGACGAATGATGCTCGTGCGCAAGAGGCACTACGCAGCCGCAACAGGGAGACACGTCCATGAAAACGAATTTAGTCAATATTTTGATGGGTGCAGCCGCAGTATTAATCTTGCTCAGTCTGACTATGTTCGTGGTAGATCAGCGCCAGGCAGTCATCGTATTACAACTTGGTGAAATGGTAGGCGTGAAGACCAAACCCGGCCTCTATTTCAAAATCCCGTTGATACAGAATGTACGTTATTTTGATTCGCGCATTTTAACCATGGACAGCGCGGAACCAGAACGCTATATCACAGCGGAAAAGAAAAACGTGATGGTGGATGCATTCGTCAAGTGGCGCATCGCCGATGTAAAGCAATATTACATCAGTGTGGGAGGGGACGAGATCCGTGCAAAAACTCGTTTAATGCAGACGGTCAACTCAGTCATGCGTGAGGAATTCGGTAAACGAACTATCAATGAAGTGGTGTCCGGTGAACGCGACAAAATTATGGAAATTCTGCGTCAGAAAGCAGATTTCGACGCACGCAAGATCGGTGTACAAGTTTTGGACGTGCGTTTGAAACGGGTGGATTTCCCCACTGAAATAAGTGAATCGGTATATCGCCGGA
This sequence comes from Candidatus Nitrotoga sp. BS, assembly GCF_927797785.1. Classification (GTDB taxonomy): domain Bacteria; phylum Pseudomonadota; class Gammaproteobacteria; order Burkholderiales; family Gallionellaceae; genus Nitrotoga. Next base: position 26,192 of record NZ_CAKMLL010000051.1, read on the forward strand.
TGGATGCCGAGCGTAAACGCGTTGCCAATGAACTTCGTGCAACCGGTAATGCCGAAAGTGAGAAAATCCGCGCCGACGCGGACCGGCAACGAGAAGTGACTCTCGCCGATGCGTACCGTGAAGCGCAAAAGATAAAGGGAGATGGTGACGCTAAATCAACTGCAATTTATGCTGCTGCGTTTGGGCGTAATTCAGAATTTTATGCATTTTATCGCAGCATGGATGCATATAAGCAGAGCTTCAAGAACAAGAGCGATGTCATGGTGATAGATCCCAGCTCCACATTCTTTAAATACCTTAAGAGTCCCAGTAGGGGAGCAAATAAGTAGATGTTTTCAATATGCTAACTTATTGGTTAATTGGGTTGGCATTGATGCTGGTTATTGAAGGTATCATGCCGTTTCTATTTCCTGCCGTGTGGCGTGAAGCGCTTCGCAAACTGGTGTTGTTTACTGATAAACAAATCCGTTTTTTTGGCATCACAGCCATGCTGTCCGGGCTGCTATTACTGTATTGGGTGAAATAATGCCGAATTCAAATTGGCTATTGCCAGAATACATTCAAGATATATTGCCGGATGAGGCATGGCGCATTGAGCGTATGCGTGCTAGCGTGCTCGAATTGCTGCGCCTGTCCGGTTATCAGTTAGTAGCACCACCGCTACTGGAATACGCCGAGTCTCTGCAGATCATTGGCAACCATGATATGGACTTGCGCACTTTTAAGCTGGTCGACCAATTGAGTGGACGCACCTTGGCGTTGCGCGCCGACATCACGCCTCAGGTGGCACGCATTGACGCACACTTGCTCAATCGACAAGGCATAACTCGACTATGCTATGCCGGAAGTGTGCTACATACTCAGCCTGCGGGATTAATGCGCACACGCGAATTGTTACAGATTGGTGCAGAACTGTATGGTCATAGCGGCTTGGACAGTGATCTGGAAGTGCAGCGTTTAATGCTCCAGGCTTTGACTTTACTCGGTGTTGAAGGGGTGCATCTTGACCTTGGCCATGTAGCGCTGTTTCGCGCGCTGATCAATCGCGCTGGTGTTCCGAAAAAAACGGAAGTGGCATTATCCCAGGCATTACAAGGCAAGAACGTGCCAGCCTTGCGTCCATTAGTAGCTGATTTAATGCCGGAAGTTAAAAATGCGCTGTTAACTTTGCCTGAATTGTACGGTGGGATAGAGGTGATCGCACACGCCCGTGCGGTGCTGCCGAATTACCCTGAAGTAACAGCAGCACTGGATGACCTGGAACAAGCCGCGAATCATCTGCGACCACTGGCACACAGCATTGGCATTGATCTTGCCGAACTTCGAGGCTATCACTATCACAGTGGCATGGTATTTGCCGCTTATCATGCAGGTAGCCATGATGCTATCGCTGTTGGCGGACGTTACGACGATGTGGGCAAAAGCTTCGGCCGCGCCCGCCCCGCCACTGGCTTCAGTATGGATATACGCCAGCTGCATGGTTTGCTGGGGCAACACTCGCAACCTATGGGAATATTGGCACCACATAGTGATGATGCAGCGCTACATGAAAAAATCGCACAGTTGCGCGCACAGGGACACGCAGTAATCATTGATTTTCTGGGTGCTGTAGAACTGCGCTCTGAACTCAGTTGTGACAGCGAACTAGTCATGCGCGATGGTGAATGGCATGTGGTAAAAATAAAATTTTAAATTTATACCCACTTACCAAAAAGGTGTGGACAATTTTTAATTACAACGATCAATAGTAAATCAGGAATCAGTAATGTCGACAAATGTTGTAGTTATCGGTACGCAGTGGGGCGATGAAGGTAAAGGTAAGATAGTCGATTGGCTTACTGATCACTCACATGGCGTAGTGCGCTTCCAAGGTGGTCACAATGCCGGACATACGCTAGTTATCAATGGCAAAAAAACCGTGCTGCACCTCATTCCCTCTGGCATCCTGCGCGAACACGTGATGTGCTACATTGGCAACGGCGTGGTGGTGTCGCCGCAGGCGCTCCTTAAAGAAATGGATGGTTTGGCCGCTGTCGGCGTGGATGTCTATGGCCGCCTGCGTATTTCCGAAGCATGTCCGTTAATTTTGCCTTATCACGAGGCCTTGGATAAAGCTCGTGAGCTGGCAAAGGGCACAGCCAAAATTGGGACTACGGGACGCGGTATCGGCCCCGCTTATGAAGACAAGGTCGCGCGCCGTGCCATCCGTCTTCAAGATCTGTTCCATCGTAAACGCTTCGCCGCAAAACTGGGCGAGGTGCTGGATTATCATAACTTCGTCTTGAAAAATTATTTCAACGTCGAAACAGTCGATTTCCAGAAGACGTTAGACGACACGCTTGCATTGGCAGAACGAATCAAGCCATTGGTGCTGGACGTGCCACGCGCTTTGTATGATGCGAACAAAGCCGGTTTAAATCTACTATTTGAAGGTGCACAGGGCACATTGCTGGATATAGACCATGGCACTTATCCATTCGTAACTTCCAGCAACTGTATCGCAGGAGCGGCTTGTGCCGGTAGCGGTGTCGGCCCGCAAATGTTGCATTACGTACTCGGCATCACCAAGGCATACACTACACGCGTTGGATCTGGCCCCTTTCCAACCGAACTAGATGACGAAGTGGGTAGACATCTGGCAGAAAAAGGACATGAATTTGGTTCCACTACCGGACGTGCACGTCGTTGTGGCTGGTTTGATGCTGCTGCACTCAAGCGTTCTATTCAAATTAACGGCGTAACCGGCTTATGCGTAACCAAACTGGATGTGCTGGACGGTATGCAAACGCTACGTTTGGGAGTGGGCTATCGTTGCGAAGGACAGTACAGCGACATCTTGCCAGTAGGTGCAGAATCCCTGGTTGGCTGCGAGCCAGTATATGAAGACATGCCAGGCTGGAGCGATAGTACAGTAGGCGTAAAGAGTTATGAAAACCTGCCACTGGAAGCACGCAACTACCTTCAACGCATTGCAGAGATTTGCGAAGTGCCAGTTGATATGGTATCCACTGGATCGGATCGCGATGAAACCATCGTGTTGCGTCATCCTTTCAAGTGTTAAGTAATTTTTGGAATAACCTTCTTATTCGTTTGCTATTCCGGAAATAGTGGCATTATCAGAACATCCGCACAGGATATGCCGCTTGCCACTGGGCGATACTGACTATCAGCTACAGCTGGTCGCTTAAGCAACGACCTCTAAAAATAAAAACAGGCCACAAGAAAAAAATGGCATCCAATATATTTACTGATGCGCCATCAGAAATTAATTGGAGTACTGGCAAGCGGTCGTTTTCCTTTACCTTGGCTTTCCGCTTTTGCACGCTACTACCAGTCAAGGTAGTCAGCTATCGAATCAAACAGTCAATTGAACTCCTCCGAAGTGGGCTTTCAGCGTTCAAAATACGCCACGTTCTTTCATCTTTTATTATCACGCTCGCGCCAGATTTATTAACAGCAAGCACCGCAAGATTTCTTCGTCGGGCATTCCCGGTGCGTAATCGTCCCAGCCGTAAGCTTTTGCGACAACAGCATCCAATACTTTGTGCGCATTATCCAGCCATGCGGGGCGGGCATTATAGAGGTTGGTGAGGGTACGTTTTTTAGAGTAGCCTGTTATACCTTGTTCATTCGCCCAAGGGCGAAGTACATCGCTGCTTGGCTTGCCATTCAGATTGGGCAACTTGAGCCATTGCCGTGCAAGTTCATCGGAAATGTTGAATGCACCATTTTTTGCGCCCTTAAATGCCACACTCGCGTTCTCCGCGAGCTGTTTGGCAGGTGTCAGATTAAGCCCGACACCTGCCGATCAAGTCAGCATGGATGTTCTCAACGGCCTTGCCGTCCAGCACAGCACCCTCCATCCTCTCCCGTTGGGAGAGGGAACCAAAGCACACCAACAGACACGCGCACCGCTGCGCCTTCGTTAATCCAATCTTGATCGCTCCTCGCATTGAAGATACGGGCAGCACCACAGACACGCACCAGAACATTCTGGTTAGCGCCTTTGCGCACAGATTGCGTGGCAACCAATCCAGCACGATAGCACTTGTCCGTTTCAATATGGGCGCATGCCTTCTCGAACCAATAAACCACCAAGTCCGCGCCGCCCAGCACCGAGCCTTCGTAGTATTTGCACAAAAAATCGGTGTATTCATCGTCCAACTCACCGCGCATCTTCGAGCCACCCAAAAATGGCGGAGTACCAACACCAGCGCGTAAGTCCTTAATTGTTTCAGGGCTTCGCCAAGGTTGCGCCGAGTGGCTTAGTATTCAAACGCGAAGTGGCTTTGCTTCCACACCATCCGCCCAGCCTTGCCCGGCTCCAGTGTGGGTTGCCACACGCTCAAAGCAATAGGTATTGTGACTTGATGGTGAAGGGTGAAGAACGCCAACTAGCGCACACAAGTCAATAAAATGGAGTTGGTAGCTAGCAAGCTCTTTGTGGGGATTGTGTTTCCACTTCTAATGAACAGTTGAGGAGTCATTTGCTTGACATGCTATTTAACTGACGTGTCGTACCTCGGATACCAAGGCTGTGTGAAAACTCAATTTCTCCCCGTTTTTTTGGGTGCGCAATGTTCCGCTCAAAGCTTTTGTCAAACTTAATTCGATCAATCGACAACACTTTAAATAGGACTAATTCAAGTTCGGAGTGCAACGACCGATAATAAATTCAATAAAATATCAATAAAAATAATGAGGTTGCGATGAAATCAGTTATCAACACGAGTGAACTCTCCGTTTTTCTGGTCGAACCTTCCAGCCTGCAGGCGCGCATTATCCAAAAATATCTCAGCGATCTTGGTGTGTTAAACATACAAGTTTTCCAAAATGGGACTACCGCACTTGCGGCCATGCGCAAGCAACAACCTGACCTAATCATCAGCTCAATGTACCTGGATGATATGTCTGGCTCTAGACTGATTGAAGTGATGCGCACCGATCAAGCATTAGCGGACATAGCTTTCATCCTGATTTCCAGCGAGGATAACCCGCTTTACCTGGATTCTGTGCGGCAATCCGGTGCCTGCGCTATCTTGACAAAACCATTTGAAATAAAACACTTACGCGCAGCCATCTTCACCACACTAGACTATCTAAATGCAGGCAGCCTCGCGCTGGAAAAAGATGACTTCGACATTGAAAATCTGCAGATTCTAGTAGTGGATGACAGCTCCAGCGCACGATCCTACCTGATCAGGGTGCTTAAAAATATCGGCTTCAAGAATATTACCGAAGCTGAAAATGGCAAACGGGGGGCAGAAATCGTTCAAGGACATTCCTTCGATCTGGTCATTACCGATTACAACATGCCAGAAATGGATGGCGGGGAACTGGTTGAATTTATTCGCAACAAGAGCTGGCAAAATGCGCTGCCGATAATAATGATTACCAGCGAACGGGAGGAAAAACGGCTTGCCGCCGTTAAGCAGGCAGGCGTTTCAGCAATCTGTGACAAACCTTTTGATCCGTCGCATATTAAAAATCTTATTGAACGAATATTTACGTCTGCACTTTAAAATTAATTTTACTGACTGGTGATTACAATATTTCCCAGCAAAAGCATCCATTTTAATCGCGTTTTTCTAAGACTGTGCCAGATGCTAATTCATCCGTAGTGAGGGTGACGGTGTTGATCGTCACCGCCTATGTTCATCAAATTACCGAGCCCCGGTGCGCCGCACCACTAGTGTAGTGAACCGTAGTTAACGGAACTAATAACAATGATGCCTGTCTCATTTCCAGTTATCGAGACAGGAGAAATACACAATGCGAGTAGCGC